>CAZGYK010000183.1:0-3036 GCA_964530485.1 uncultured Oscillospiraceae bacterium | reverse complement strand
TGCTACTTTTATTGGGTATTGCGAGAGAAACCAGGTTCCGGTAACCGTCATTCCTCCCTCCCGTCTTTTCTTTTGACCGGTCATCGACTACTAAAAAACGAATTTGCCGTCATCTTTCAGGACAACACTTTTTGGTGTTACCTGAATTACATGTTATAATACATTAAGAATAAAGAGAAAGGGAATCACTTTGCGGCAAAATAACACCATCTTAAAAGAAAAAATACGGGAATCTCTGGTGTCGGTTTTTCCGATCACTCTTGTGGTTCTCATATTATCGATGACCGTCGCCCCAATCCCGAGCGGAACCCTGCTTGCGTTTCTCTTTGGCGCGGTGATGATGGTGTTTGGAATGGGACTCTTTACCCTCGGCGCCGATGTCGCGATGACCCCGATCGGCGAGCGTGTCGGAAAAGCGCTTACCAAATCTAAGAAACTCTGGCTGATTATCCTTGTCGGCTTTCTGATCGGCGTAATGATTACGATATCCGAACCCGATCTTACAGTTCTTGCAGGTCAGGTTCCCTCTATTCCAAATGTTACTCTGATTCTTACGGTCGGAATCGGTGTCGGAATCTTTCTGGTTATCGCCCTGCTTCGAATCCTGTTTTCGATCCCGCTTCGCTATCTTCTCGTCGGCTGCTATCTGCTCGTTTTTACGCTTTCGTTTTTTATTTCCCCGGAAATCCTTCCGGTCGCGTTCGACTCCGGCGGCGTTACAACCGGCCCGATGACCGTTCCGTTTATTATGGCTCTCGGCGTCGGTGTCTCGGCGATTCGAAGCGATAAACATGCCGGGGACGACAGCTTCGGTCTTGTTGCCCTCTCTTCCGTCGGACCGATTATCGCAATGATGATTCTCGGAATCATCTTCCGCCCGGACAAATCAAGTTTCCCGGAAACGTTAATTCCCGCCGTCGCCGATACAAAAGACCTCGGCCGGCTGTTCGGAATGGAGATTCCGAAATACATGGTCGAAGTCGCGCTCGCGCTTCTCCCGATCTTCCTGTTCTTCCTTGTCTTCCAGTACTTTGTGTTAAAAATGAGCAAGCGTTCGCTCTACCGGATTTTGATCGGAATCGGCTATACCTATGTCGGTCTCGTCCTCTTCTTAACCGGCGTCAATATCGGATTCCTCCCGGTCGGCAACTACCTCGGCGGCATGCTCGCTTCCTTACCCTACCGCTGGGTTCTGGTCCCGATCGGAATGTTGTTGGGTTACTTTATTATCGATGCCGAACCCGCGGTCCACGTCCTCAACAAACAGGTCGAGGAAATAACCGCCGGCGCCGTTCCGAAAAAGGCGATGAACCTCTCGCTCTCAATCGGCGTCTCTGTCGCAATCGGTCTCGGGATGCTCCGTGTCCTGACCGGGATTCATCTGATGTGGATTCTGGTTCCCGGATACTTAATCGCCCTGACGCTAACCTTTTTTACTCCGACTATTTTTTCTTCTATCGCCTTCGACTCCGGCGGTGTTGCAAGCGGCCCGATGACCGCGACCTTCCTGCTTCCGCTGGCGATGGGCGCCTCGGCCGCCGTCGGCGGCAATATCGCAACCGACGCCTTTGGGATTGTTGCCCTGGTCGCGATGGCCCCGCTGATTACGATCCAGATTCTCGGCGTCGTCTATAAATACTTCCTGAAGAAAGACGGCGAACAAGAGGATTCCGCTCTCCATGCCGAAGACAGCGATTCCGACGTTATCGACCTGACCTGATTTCACTGCTAATCAACGATTATATGATAAGGAGCTTTTGCATGCCGGGACTTGAACTCATCATCGCGATTACCGAGCGCAAGCGCCGCGAGAAATTTATTGAAATCTATAATGACAACGGCGTCGCCATGACGCTGCTGACTTTTGGCCGCGGAACCGCAACCTCCGAGGTTCTTGATCTTCTTGGATTGGAAGCCTCCGAAAAAGCGTTGCTCTTTTCCCTTGCGCCAAGAAGTACCCGAAAGGAGCTCTTCCGAAGAGTCAAGCGTGAACTCTATATCAGTTCGCCGGGAACCGGAATCATTCTTTCAATTCCAATCAACAGCGTGGCGTCAAGCAGCGTGCTAAGATACTTAACCGAAGGCCATGAGACAGGAGAAAATACTATGTCAACTGTAAACCAACAACCCGAACATGATTTCGCGCTGATCGTTGCGGTCTCCAACGAGGGATCGACCGACATCGTGATGGATCTTGCGCGAGAGGCCGGCGCGAGTGGAGGGACAATCGTCCACGCCAAAGGAACCAACGTCGAACACGCCCGAAAGTTCTTCGGTGTATCGATCGCCAGCGAAAAAGAAATGATCTTTATCGTCGCAAAAGAAAAAGACAAGAACGCGATCATGAAAAAAATCGCCGAAGAAGCCGGAATGAAAACGCCCCACCGCTCGGTCGTCTTCTCGCTTCCGGTCTCCTCAATTGCCGGGCTTGCGTTAACCGACGAAGACTGAGATTTTCATCTTTCAAAAGGCGCCGAACCTCTCGGCGCTTTTTTATTCTTATATCTCTAAATTGAAATAAATTAGCTAAAAGTAACAATAACATTTTTCTCTGACCTTTTTTGCTATTTTACTTTTCCTTTGGAATAAACTGTGGTATTATTGTAACATTATCTGTCTGTTTTTGGGAATTAAACTGCTAAAGGAGAACCTCGATTGACGAACGTGTTCAGCCGTGCAACCTCCTATATCGCGAAGCGAGACCTTCGGTCGGACGATGAGGTTTATCTTCATTTTATCCTTCTGGTCGGGATTACCTTCGCTTCATTTTTGCACGCTTTCCTTTTTTTCTTTTTTACTTTTGCGGGCAATACCCTTCTGTCAGTCACCAACGCCGTCAGCCTTGTTATCTATTTTTCCCATGGCATTTTTAAAATAATACAAGCATCACTTGTCCTAAGCCCTGGCCTTGCTGTAATTGTACATACTTGATAATTATCTTCTCATCAATGCCTGCTGTGGAGACAAAGTAGCCTGGTGACCAGACTATGTTCTCTTTCCAGTATACCTTGGAAATCCAGAAAAATTTTTTCCTTA
>CAZGYK010000182.1:0-3051 GCA_964530485.1 uncultured Oscillospiraceae bacterium | reverse complement strand
TCTCGCTGATCTGTCTTGCAGTAGTGCTAGCCGGGGTACTCCTATTAAAGTTTAAGCCGTATATTGCCTACCGGTTCTCCTCCTGGCGGCATGTCTGGGAGGTTCCGCACAACGGCGGTTTCCAACAGACCAGAACGATGTCTGCTGCGGCGAGCGGGGGCTTTTTCGGGGTAGGAGCGGGGAAGGGATGGCTTAAAAATATCCTTGCCGCCGATACCGATCTGGTATTCGGAATCGTTGCCGAGGAGTTTGGATTGATTATTGGAATTTGTTGCATCGTTGCGGTCGTGATGCTCGCGCTTTTTTCTTTCCGGTCGGCGTCCTTTGCGCGTTCGACGTTCTATAGTATTGCCGCCTGCGCCGCGACATCGATGTTGGTATTCCAGATGATGCTCAACGTTCTCGGATCGCTTGATATTTTACCGTTAACCGGAGTTACGTTCCCATTCGTCTCAAACGGAGGGTCGAGCATGCTCTCCTGTTTCGGAATGCTTGCCTTTATCAAAGCGGTAGATACAAGGCGTCTTGCCAGTTTCGCAATTAAGAAAGAATCATTACTGATAAGGAGCAGGGTCGAATGAAGAAGATAGCGCGGCGGACAGCCGTATGCCTGCTTTTGGTTTTGTTTCTCGTCGGAGGGTTTTCCGTATACCTTGTCAGCTTTTTTAAGGACGGGGGAAAATGGGTTTCGTTTCCGGTAAATCGTCACGCTTACAGCAACGCAGAGCTTGCGGTCGGAACGGTTGTTGACCGAAACGGGGTTGTTCTGACGACGATGGGAGACGGAGAACGGCTGTTCAACGAAAGCCGACCTCTGCGGCGGTCTACGCTTCATCTTGTCGGCGATATTGAGGGAAATATCGGAACCGGAGCGCTCAGTTTTTACGCGACTGACTTGATGGGCTATACCCCGGTCAGAGGAGTGTTCTCGATTACAGGAAAAGGCAGCACGCTTAAAACAACGGTTGATTCTAGACTGAACCAGATCGCCTATGAGGCGCTCAACGGGCGCAAGGGTGCGGTTTCCTTTTATAATTATAAGACGGGCGAAGTTCTCTGCATGGTCAGCACGCCGGCTTATGATCCGTACTCTCCTCCTTCGGAAGCGGAGCTTCTCTCTTCCGAATGGGACGGAGCGTATATCAACCGCTGTGTTTCTTCGAGCTTTACGCCGGGATCGGTATTTAAGGTCGTCACGCTTGCCGCGGCAATCGAAAATATTCCGGATCTTTTTGAGATGGAATTTTACTGTCCCGGATACGTCGATATTGACGGGGAACGGATCAATTGTGCCGGCGTACACAATACCTGTGATATCAACGACGCGTTTGCAAATTCCTGTAACGTCGCTTTCGCCGAGCTGTCACAGATACTCGGCGGAGAAATTATCAACAAGTATTTCGTGAAATTTGGGTTTGCAGATAGCTTTAAGATGAGCAAGATTCCGGTTGCAAAGGGCGGATTTACCGTTGCCCCCGACGGATCTTACAACCTTTCCTGGTCCGGTATCGGACAACACGAGGATTTGGTTAACCCGCTTGCGATGGCGAGATTGATGGCGGCGATTGCAAACAAGGGAGTAGCCGTCAATCCCCGTATCGTAGAGGGAACCGTTGGAGAGTTCGGCGTTCCGGGCGGGTTCGGGTACCTCTTTCATACTTCCGATCGGCTGATGAAAAAAGCGACGGCTGAAACATTGTCCGAGATGCTCCGGTATAATGCGACGAGCGTATACAATAACTACTATCAGTTTTCGCAGTATGACGGGCTTTCGGCGAAATCCGGAACAGCGGAAATGAAGGATGGGAAAGCTCCCCATGCCTGGTTTGTCGGTTTTCTAAATGACGACAAGTATCCGATTGCGTTTTCAGTCGTGATTGAAAACGCCGGATGGGGTTTGGAACAGGCCGGAGGGGTAGCGAATTCGGTGCTCTATCATCTTGAGGACTTGGGGTCGTGAAAAACGAAAATCATAAAAAAAGAAGGACGGCATATTGCCGTCTTTCTTTTAAAGTTAAACCGAACGCAGTATTTTTTTCAAAAAATGCCGTAGACATAACCCTTGGGCTTTGATAACCAAAACGCGAAGGAGAGCGTTCAGGATATCAGGTGTTTTGCCAGAGAAAAGTCATCTTTCGACACATACAGGTAGTATGTTTTCGAGTATGCAGTGTTTTTACCAAACGATCCGTGCGACCTTCGGCTTGAGTCAAAGAAAGCAGCAAAAAAGCTGAACCCGCTTCCGTCGTTGGCGACTACCCGAATCCGGTAAGAAATCGATTTGCTTGCTAATTTATCTTTTGCCTCGTTGAGTCTTTCGAGGGAGTTGGTGATCAAGATTTCCTGATTCCTTCTCATAATACACCTGTTTTCTGCAAAATGCTGTAAGAAATTCGAAATATCAATATCATGATAGCATGGCAGAATTCTCTGGTCAAAGTGATTTGCAAAATAGAGCTATTTCGCGCAAGTTCTGTTGTAACGACCTCTTTGATATGATACTATAGAAAAATAGGGTATAGTTTCATTTCTGGAGGATTTTCTTAGGTGAAAAAGGGGTTTGACAACGAGAAATATCTGGTACTACAATCTGAAAATATCCGGAAACGCGTCTCGGAATTTGGCGAAAAGCTGTATCTCGAATTTGGAGGAAAGCTTTTCGACGATTACCATGCTGCGCGGGTTCTCCCGGGATTTGAGCCGGACAGCAAGGTAAAAATGCTTCTTCAGATGAAGGAACAGGTTGAGATTGTTATCGTAATCAGCGCGTCTGATATCGAAAAGAATAAGGTCCGCGGAGATCTTGGCATTACCTATGACCTTGACGCTCTTCGGCTGATGGATGCGCTTCGCGGGAATGGGTTTCTCGTTGGAAGCGTCGTATTGACCCAATTTTCCGCCCAGCCTGCTGCAGAGACGTTTCAAACGTATTTAGAGCGGCTCGGAATCAAAGTTTACCGCCATTTTACAATAGCGGGCTATCCTGCCAACATTGACGGAATTGTCGGTGAAGAGGGATTCGGAAAAAACGATTACATTGAAACGAGCAAA
>CAZGYK010000181.1:2857-3096 GCA_964530485.1 uncultured Oscillospiraceae bacterium | reverse complement strand
TGCAGGAGTTCTGGTTCTTCCGTTAATCGGAAAACTTATTGACAAGGTTGGAACCAAAAAGCTCCTGATTGTCGAGTCTATCGCCTTTATTATCATCTATGCCGCCTACGCATATATCAGCCGCGCACTCAATACTGGGTCCATTATGAACGACACTCTTTTCGTCATGATCTTCGTCGCAATTTTCTATATATTGGATCGGATGTTCGCTTTGATGATCATGGTGCGAAGCGTCTATG
>CAZGYK010000181.1:0-2847 GCA_964530485.1 uncultured Oscillospiraceae bacterium | reverse complement strand
CCTTGCTACCGGTTTAAGCCTTGATCATGTTGTCTCTGTTAGCTTCGCTTTCTTGGGCGGACTCATCTGGAGCAACTGGGGCCCCGAATTTGTTTTCTATATTGCCGGAATCTCCTGTGTAATTACGTTGATTCTTGCTAGTTTCATTAAACCGCAACAAAAACCGGACCACGACACGGTTATGATAGCTGAAGAAGCTAGTGAATCCGAGAATATCTAGCAGCAATTTTCTGTCTTTTTCTATTAATAGTATCTAATCCTAATAAAAAAGGAAGCAGACCAAAGGGTCTGCTTCCTTTTTTTAATCCTTATGATTTTTCTTCTTCGTCAAGCTTTTCAAACTTGTCTTTCGGAACTCCACACTGCGGACAGAAATTCGGTAAATCTTTTTCCTCACATTCAATTTTGTAACCACATACAACGCAAATCCATTTCATAATTGCACCTCCAATTCTAGTGTTTAAGTTGTGAATGCTTTAGAGTTTCTAGCTGCTGCAATTCAAATTATTTTAGCTATTTCTCGCTAATTCTATTTACTATATATAATACCACAAAAGATACGACAAAATGCTATTGTCTTTCATTTTTCGAAATGCTATCCTTGCATTATAAGGAAATACTGAGAAAAGAGGATACAAATGGATATTCTGCGTAAAAAGAAAGGGTTCATTTGCGATATGGACGGCGTAATCTATCACGGAAACCGTCTTTTGCCCGGCGTAAAAGAGTTTGTCGATTGGCTCTATCATGAAAAGAAAGCATTTATGTTTCTGACCAACTCTAGCGGTCGTTCCCCAAAAGAGCTTCAACAAAAACTGGAACGCATGGGACTTGATGTTGATGAAAAGCACTTTTATACTAGTGCCCTCGCTACCGCCAAATTTATATCGAATCAGTCTCCAGGATGTACAGCCTACGTAATCGGCGAACCTGGACTATACAATGCGCTCTACGAGGCCGGAATCACAATCAATGATGTCAACCCCGATTATGTCATTATCGGCGAAACCAGCAACTACAATTATGAGAACATCTGTACGGCTACTACCCTTGTACGAAAAGGCGCAAAACTTATCGGGACAAACAGTGACATTACAGGTCCGTCTGAAAACGGAATTATCCCTGCATGCCGGGCTCTTGTTTCCCCCATCGAGCTCTCAACCGGAAAGCAGGCATATTTTGTTGGAAAACCCAATCCTTTGATGATGCGTTCCTGTCTTCGGAGACTAGATGTCCATTCGGATGAATCGGTCATTATTGGAGACCGAATGGATACCGATATCATTTCAGGTATCGAAAGCGGCTTAGATACCGTTCTTGTCCTAAGCGGCGTAACTGAAAGAAATGACATCAAAAACTATCCCTATAACCCCCGAATTATCCTTGACGGCGTCGGAAATATACCCGGTTAACCAATATTTCCCCAAGAGGCTGCCAAAGGCAGCCTCTTGTTTTTCTTGTATTCTTGGAGTGGTATATTTGTTATCAATACAAAGTATAAAATAAACATATCAATTGGTCTTTTGTAAGACCAATAACAAAATATTAGTTTTATCTCGTTCCTTATCTTTTGCAGGAGTATATATCATGAATTATCGTCTTCCGAAAACTTTACCTGACATTGTTATTGACTGGTTCTCAAAAAATGCGCGTGACCTGCCATTTCGAAAAACAAAAGAGCCCTACAAAATCTGGATTTCTGAAATCATGCTACAACAGACTAGAGTCACCGCTATGCTAGGGTACTACGAACAGTTTCTCTCAACCTTCCCTACGATACAATCGCTCGCGAACGCTGATGATGATGTCCTTCATAAATGTTGGGAGGGGCTTGGCTACTACAATCGTGCGAAGAATCTAAAGCGAGCTGCTCAACGCATTATGGACGATTTCGGTGGTGTTTTTCCCGAAGACTTCAATGACATTCTTAGTCTTCCGGGAATCGGAACGTATACCGCCGGAGCCGTTGCATCAATCTGCTTTAACCAGCCAATACCAGCTATCGATGGAAATGTCCTTCGTGTAATCCTTCGCGTAATTGGCTCATTTGATCCGATTGATTCACCCTCAACAAAAGAAGCTGTGTTTTCGGCACTAGAAGCTGTTTATCCAAACGTTCAACCCGGGAATTTCACGGAAGGATTGATGGAAATTGGCGCTCAACTTTGCCTGCCGCACGGAGAGCCAAAATGTACCGACTGTCCCCTTCTAGGATTTTGTACCGCCGCATCAAATTCCGAAACCTCCAAAATTCCTGTTAAGAATCCAAAAAAAGAACGGTCGAAGACAGATATGACTGTCTTCTTAATTCATACGAAGAATCGAATTGCAATTCAAAAACGCTCAAGGAATGGTCTGCTTTCCGGGTTGTGGGAGTTTCCAAACTGTGACAGGCACTTATCAATAGCAGAAGCAAGGGAAAAACTAAAGGAATGGGGTATCCAGTTAGACTCCATTCAAAAGGGTAAAGATTATCGTCATCAGTTCACCCACGTCGAATGGAATATGAATAGCTATATCATCGAAGCAGCTAAAGAAAATAATGCATTTAAATATGTTTCTGAAGACGAGCTCAACGCAGACCATGCCCTGCCGACTGCATTTCGAAAACTTCAGCAATAAAAAAGCCCGCCGAAGCGGGCATTTTTTATTACTGAAGCGGGGGCTGCGGAGGAGGCATCATCGGGCTGTTCTCCGGCATGTTCTTAAGCTGATTCGCTCCTACAAGATAGAGGACCGGTACAACAAGGCTAATGAGTGATGTAACGCTAACGCTTGTGGCGTCGGTCAAGAAACTGGCAACATAGTAAACAACCAACATAACGATGACAACAACACCCATTGTAA
>CAZGYK010000180.1:0-3113 GCA_964530485.1 uncultured Oscillospiraceae bacterium | reverse complement strand
AATCCGGCTTTTTACAAAGGCCAAGGGAGGAACTTCGTTATGAAGTCCCTCCCTTAGCCCTCTTTTTTTATTCAGCTGCGTAATTGGTAAAATAGTTTTGAACCAGGACTACCGGCGTTCCCCTGTCTCCGCTACCGGAAACGAGATCGCAAAGGCTTCCTACCAAGTCGGAAATCTGTCTGGGCGTCGTTCCCTGCGCCTGCATGTTTCCTACGAGGTTCTGATCCTTTTCGCGTATTCTCTGCCTCAGAGCTTGCCTTAGCGCCTCCCCCGAAAGATTCGAGTACTCTTCGTCGGCGATATACTTAATTTTTAGCTCGTTCGGCGTGCCCTTTAACCCATCCGTAAAGGAAGGAGAAATTACCGGGTCGGCAAGTTCCCAGATTCCGCCGACAGGATCCTTAAATCCGCCGTCTCCATAAACCATACATTCAAACTTCTTCCCGGTAGCCGCAAGCAAAGCTGCCTGAAGATCATTTACAAATTGATCGGTATGAATCGGGAATAGTTTTATTTTATCCTCGGTCGCCTTGTTGGATCCCAACAAGCCAAAGTCCGGGTTATAGCCACTTCCGTCTACGCTCTCGGTCATGACCTCGTCAAGTCGAAGGACATTCGCTCCCGCTTCTTTTAAGATTCTCTGGGTACGAAAACGGGTATGAATATCGCAGGTTAGAACATTCTTTGTGAAGTTCAAAATATAGCGCGGGTCGTTCGAAAAAACGATTTCTACGTTTTCGCCAAGGCTCTTATAGTATTCAATATAATCTACGCCGGTAAACCGATGGATCGTATTGTTCCCAAACGTCTTTCGAAACTCGGTTTCCGTAAAGCTGTCACTGTAGGGGTTGACACCCATTTTGTCTATGTCATCATAGTCAAGCAACGCATTTCCAACTTCGTCACTCGGATAGGAAAGCTGGACATAAAGCTTTTTCGTCGCCATCGCAATAGATTTTAGAAGGATTGAAAACCGATTTCTCGAAAGAATTGGGAAAACAATTCCCATCTCTTCGCTGGAAACCTTTCGGCCAACTTCCTTTGCGACCTCTTCACAGGTAGCATAGTTGCCCTGGGTTCTTCCGACAACGGCTTCCGTAACCGCGATGATATCTCCGTCGTTGAGCGAAAATCCCTCGTTTTCCGATGCGGCAACCAGGCTCTTAACAACTTCGCCTACCAGGTCGTCTCCCTCCTGGAAAATCGGGGTAACAATCCCCCTAGCCGTGACTCCTGTATAGCGCATCGCTTCCACCCTCTCCAATCAAACTTTGACTAATGTTTTGCACCTTTCAGAGTATACCGAGTTCTCGTAAAAAAGTCAAACTCTACTTTCTCTTTTTGCAACTTACAGAACAAAATATTGCATTTTTGTTCAGCTCCCAATCCATTTTCTCAAAATATAACACCCGAGAAGAAATTCTCCCCGGGTGTTTTTGCAATTTTCTTATTTCAGCTCGACTGTCGCGCCGGCTTCTTTCAGAACTTTCTGGATCTCTTCGGCTTCGGACTGAGAAGCGCCTTCTTTTAGCGGCTTCGGAGCGCCGTCAACGAGTTCTTTCGATTCTTTCAGGCCAAGGCCGGTGATGTCTTTAACTGCCTTGATAACGCCCATCTTATTCGGGCCAACTTCTGTAAGGATAACATCGTAAGAATCTTTCGCTTCGGCTTCTCCGGAATCTCCGCCGGCCGCCGGGCCCGCTACTGCAACTGCTGTTGCCGCTGCGGATACGCCAAATTCTTCTTCGATCGCCTTAACGAGTTCGCTGAGTTCAAGAACAGACATCCCTTTGATTTCTTCAATCAATTTTGCAATATCAACTGCCATGATAATAAATCCTCCATAATGTTATTTGCGGCGCATCATGTCGCGCCAATTTTTTGATGCGCGCACTAGGCGGCTTCTTCCTGTTTCTTAGCAACCTCGGCAATCGCTCTTGCGAACGAAGCGATGATTCCATTGAGTGACCCGGCAACCATAGCAACCAGCGTTTCCTTCGGCGGAAGCGTGGCAATTGCCTTCAACTCTGCGGGTTCAACATACTTTCCGTCAACAAATCCTTTTTTCGCAACAAAGATCTGGCGGGATTTGAGTTTATCGGAATACTTCTGAACAATCTTCGCAGGTGCAATAGCATCTTCCGATGAAATTGCGACTGCCGTACTTCCCGCAAGAGCGGAAACAAGATCTTCAAACCCGGATTTCTCACACGCATACTTCAAAAGCGAGTTCTTCGCTACGAAGTAGTCAACGCCGCTTGCCCGCATTTCTGCGCGAAGAGCGGTATCATCAGAAACGCTAATCCCTTTGTAGTCAACAATGACGACAGAAGTAGCGGTCTTCAGCTTTTCCGCGATCTCTTCAACGATCTGTTGTTTTTCCAAGAGTACTTTTTCGCTTGGCATTCTTTCACCTCCATATTATTTTCGTGAAAACGAAAACCCTTCCCCGATAATCCGAGGAAGGGCACAAAGACACAAATCTTCTTTGCTCTCCTCGGCAGGCGAGCCAAACGGCTCTTACGTTTCCACACCTGCTGTCTTTGGATGAACAATTCTGTTCAATCATTACAGCTCTATCATTTTATCCAATAACGGAAAAAATGTCAACAAAAATTACTGCTGCTGTTCGCCGGTGATGCTCGACATATAGCGCTGGGTCGCGACTTTGATTCCGGGGCCCATGGTCGAAGATACAACACAAGAACGAATATACTGGCCTTTAGACGCAGCAGGCTTCGCGCAGATAACCGCTTCTACAAGTGTTTCGAAGTTTTCAACCAGTTTCTCGGATCCAAAAGAGGCTTTCCCGATCGGGCAATGGATGATATTGCTCTTGTCAAGACGATACTCGATCTTACCGGCTTTCGCTTCGGCAACGGCTCTTGCAACATCAGGCGTAACGGTTCCGGCTTTCGGGTTCGGCATCAAGCCGCGGGGTCCGAGGACGCGTCCGAGCTTTCCGACAACACCCATCATGTCCGGAGTTGCAATAACAACATCAAAGTCCATGAAGTTTTCTTTCAGAATGCGATCGGCGAGATCGTCGTCTCCAACAAACTCTGCGCCGGCTTCTGTGGCGGCTTTTGCAGCATCATTTTTCGCAAAAACGG
>CAZGYK010000179.1:1039-3121 GCA_964530485.1 uncultured Oscillospiraceae bacterium | reverse complement strand
ATTTTGTTATTTCTCGTTGTAGTAACAGCCGCGGAAGCCGTCACATCGATAACGTCGAGATAAGGGACAGGGAGCGTATTCGTAAAATCTGGCGTAAGCGCAGAACTCATAGTTCCGCAGGCGTCTATTAGAAACTTGACGTTCTTTGAGAGAAGAAAAGCGATATCCTGCTTCGCATAACGGACAATCGTCTCACGGCTTCTATTTCCGTAGGGAACCCGCGCGGTATCACCAAAATAGATGATGTTCTCAAAAGGAGCAAGCCGAACCAGCTGTTTGACAGCTGTCAGCCCGCCAAGTCCGGAATCAAAAACGCCGATTGCCCTTTCTTCCATACGTACCCCGTAAATATTCTAATAGGTGTGTTCGCTTTTTTCGATGGCAAGCCCGATCAACTTTTCAAGAAGGAGCGGGTAGGGTGTTCCGGAGGCGGCCATCATCTTCGCATACATGCTGATTGAAGTGAATCCTGGAATGGTATTAAGCTCATTCAGATAAAGCGATTTTGAGGATTCTTCAAAAAGAAAATCGACGCGAGCCATTCCGCTGCATTCAAGAAGGCTGTATGCCTTGATAGCGGTGTTGCGGATGGTATCGCTTAATGAATCGTCAATGCGCGCCGGAAGATGCGTTACGCTTGGAGAGTTATACTTCGCTTCATAATCGTAGAATTCGTTTCCGGGAATGATTTCACTTACGACCGAAGCCTCGGGATTGTCATTCCCAAGGACGGCGCATTCCAGCTCTTTTCCAACAATCGCTTTTTCGACGATTGCTTTGCTGTCATGTGCAAAGGCAAGCTGGACCGCTTCCTTGAGAGCTGCCCGGTCCTTCGCTTTACTGACGCCGACCGAAGAACCCGCGTTAGCCGGTTTTACAAACATCGGATAACCGAGTTTTATTTCCCATAGGTCGGCAAACTCATCGATACGATCGCTTTCCTTGCGGCGGATAACGCCCCAGGGTGTGTGGGGGATGCCGGCGTAGTCCAGAAGGGAGTTCGTCACTTCCTTATCCATACAGACGGCCGATGACAAGGTGTCGCAGCCGACATAAGGAATACCGGCAAGCATAAATAAGCCCTGAATCGTTCCGTCTTCCCCATATTTTCCATGGAGAACCGGAAACGCCACATCGACTCTTTGGGTATAGCAATTCTTGCCTTGCGGAGTCATGAGCAAGCCTTTTATCGCGCGGTCCGGAGATAGAAATGCCGGGATACAGTCTGGGTCAGACTCCCATTCGCCGGTAGGGATTTTTTGAAAATTCCCCGGGAAATAAAGCCAGCGTCCCTTCTTAGTGATCCCGATGGGCAGAATGTCATATTGGTCGGCGGAGAGATTCTCGAGAACCGAAGCGGCCGACATACATGAGACTTCGTGTTCGCTCGATATACCGCCAAAGAAAACCGCTACGCGCAGTTTCGCCATAGCTGATACCTCTTGAATTATCGTATAATATTATGGTAGGATAAAAACCGTTCTCCCATTCTATCACAACGCAGGTTTTGCGGCAAGGAAAAACCCCTGCTTTGTCCAAGAATAAGCGGATGTTTTTTATTGACATTTGAGGGGAGATGCAGTATAGTTGTAACTACCTCTTTGCAGGTTTTATTTTTTGTGCGCCAAAAGGCAGCATAGCTAGCCGAATCATCGGCGGTGCCTGAACTGAGGAAGGCGAATATGGAGGTGCCGAATCATGACAGTAAAGATTACAATGGCTTGCACCGAGTGCAAACAGCGCAACTACGACACGACCAAGAATAAGAAGAATACACCTGATCGGTTGGAGCGCAACAAATACTGCCGTTTTTGCAAAAAGCACACGCTTCACCGCGAAACGAAGTAGAGGGCGCTATGGCTGAGAAAAAAATTCCGGCAAAGACTGCCGCTGCTGAGACAAGCCCTAAAAAGGGAAGAATCAAAAAGTATTTCAGGGACACCAGAAGCGAGTTCAAGAAGATTTCCTGGCCTTCCAAAAAGCAGGTCTGGAACAATACGGTAGTCGTACTTGTTACGGTATTGGTTTTTGGAATTGTAGTCTGGAGCCTGGATTTCTTACTCAACTCCGGGCGTGACCTGC
>CAZGYK010000179.1:0-1029 GCA_964530485.1 uncultured Oscillospiraceae bacterium | reverse complement strand
GGGTCTGTTTTAAGGAAGGAGACAACAATGTCCGACGCCAACTGGTATGTTGTTCATACCTATTCCGGCTACGAGAACAAGGTTGCCACCAACCTTGAAAAAATGGTTGAAAACCGTAGGCTTCAGGAAATGATCCAGGAAGTCAGGGTTCCGACCGAAACAGTTGTTGAAATCAAAGACAACAAGCGCAAGGAAGTTGAACGCAAAGTCTTCCCAGGCTATGTACTTGTTAAAATGGTTATGACCGACGAAACTTGGTACGTAGTCCGCAATATTCGCGGTGTTACGGGGTTTGTCGGAACATCTTCCAAACCGATTCCGCTGACCAGACAGGAAATCGATTCGCTCGGTGTTGAAAAACACGAAATCAAGGTAGACTATTCCGTTGGAGACAACGTCAAAGTTGTCGAAGGTCCCCTTGCCGGGTTTATCGGTCTTGTTGAGGAAATTGATTCCGAGAAGCAGAAGGTTCGCGTCAAGGTCAGTATGTTTGGCCGGGAGACAACCGCAGAACTTGAGCTTTCAGAGGTATCGCCGCATCTATAAGGCGAAATCAATTGTTGTTTTCGATCGAAAATGTTTTCCACCGCATTGGCGGTAATGGTTCCTTAGAACTGATACAAGAGGTTCGGAACCGATTGTGGGAGGCTCGTAAATATTAATCATGCGCGCCGTGTAACCACATTATGGAGGTAAATTTTTATGGCTCAGAGAATTGAGGCTTACATTAAGCTGCAGATTCCTGCCGGCAAAGCGACGCCGGCACCCCCTGTTGGCCCTGCGCTCGGTCAGCACGGTCTTAACATCATGAACTTTACAAAAGAGTTCAACGAGCGTACTAAAAATGACATCGGCATGATCATTCCGGTTGTAATTACCGTTTTTGCCGACCGTTCATTCAGCTTTGTTACAAAAACACCGCCTGCGTCGATCCTGATCAAAAAAGAATGTGGCCTCGACAAGGGATCCGGTGTTCCGAATAAGACAAAAGTAGCGAAGATTTCTAAAGATTCGCTCAGAAAAATCGCC
>CAZGYK010000178.1:0-3168 GCA_964530485.1 uncultured Oscillospiraceae bacterium | reverse complement strand
TAAGATGACAGCTGCGGATGCAATTGAGTATGCGGTCGCAAAAGGTTTCTTTCCGGAAGGAAGCATCTTGACCGGAAAAGAAATCGGGGACGGCAATATCAATTATGTCTTTCGGGTTGCGGATTCGTCAACAGGAAAATCGATCATTATTAAACATGCAGATATCATAGGTAGATTGGGGCACAAACTCTCGACAGACAGGAACAGAATCGAGGCGGAATTGCTTCAACTTGAAGCAAAGTATGCGCCCGGGCTGGTTCCGGAAATATATCTCTATGACCCAACAATGTGTTGCGTCGTGATGCAAGATTTGCATGACCATGAGAATATGCGATATGCGCTGATTGCCCATAAGACTTTTTCCACATTTGCGGAAGATATTACAACGTTTATGGCAGAAACGCTGATTCGAACGACCGACAATATCATCAGTCCGTTGGAGAAAAAGGAACTTCAGAGGCGTTATGTTAACCCATCGCTCTGTGGGATCACGGAAGATCTGGTTTATACGCAACCCTATACCGATGAGGATGGATCCAATGTCCTTCATGAACCGAATGTAGCGTTTTTCAAGAAAGAACTCTACGAAGATATGGCGCTTCATCTTGAAGTTGCAAAATTGAAAGAGGATTTTAAGAGCAATACTCAAGCGCTGATACATGGCGATTTGCATACCGGATCGGTTTTTGTCAAAGAAGGATCTACGGTGGTTCTTGATCCGGAGTTCGCGTTTTATGGACCGATCGGATATGACGTCGGGAATATGGTTGCGAACCTTTTGTTTGCTTGGGTGAACGCAGAAGTTACGATTGAAAATGATGGTTCCCGAAAAGAATTTCAACATTGGGTAGAAGAAACGGTCATAGGTGTCATTGATCTGTTCTTCGAAAAGGCGATTCAGATACTAAAAAATGAAACGACTGATAGAATGGCGAAGACGCCAGGTTTCGCGGAGTGGTACATGAAGACGGTTCTCAGCGATACGGCGGGAGTAGCAGGCCTCGAGCTTAACCGGAGAATGGTTGGGCTCGCAAAAGTCAAGGATATCGCGGGGATAGCTGATTCGGCGGCGCGCGCGCGGGCGGAGAGAATCTGCGTACTCTCTGCGAAAGAATTTATCTTATTGAGAAACGAAAAGTTCCAAGAAGGGAAAGACTATATTGAAACCATTCATCGGGTTGCCGGACAGGTTTCGTAACGTGAGGAAGGAGGAAGGTTGAATGAAGATTTCGGCGGAAGCGAAGAGACAGCTTTTTGAGATGACAAAACTATGTTATCAACAGCAGCTTTTCGCAGGGACGAGTGGAAACCTAAGTATTTATGACAAAGACGCTGGGATAATGGTGATTACGCCGACCTCGATCCCGTACGAAACGATTAAAGTAGAAGATCTCGTGAGTATCCGGCTGGATGGCGAACGTATAGACGGGAGATATGAGCCGTCGTCTGAGTGGCGCGTTCATGCCGCAATTTATCAAAATTTTCCCGAAGTAGAGTCTGTTATCCACACCCATTCACCCTATGCTACGGCATTTGCGGTGAACAATCGAGCGATTCCGGTTGTTTTGATCGAGATGATCCCGTTTCTTGGCGGCGATGTTCCGGTAGCAGCGTTTGCGATCCCGGGAACAGACGAAGTAGGAGAGAATGCTGTTGCAGTTTTAAAAGATCGCAATGCTTGTTTGCTTGCGAATCATGGAGTAGTCGCGATTGGCGCTTCTCTTGAACAGGCGCACATTCGGGCGGTCTATGTCGAGGATGCGGCTAAAATCTGTTCTATTGCGATGAACAACGGAGAGATCGTTACAATACCGGATGAAACGGTCACATTTATGAAAAACAGAAAATAGAGATTGAACGCAGAAGGAGGAATAGAGAAGACGATGAGGCGATCAGACATTGATTTGGCTTTTTTACTTCGATACGAAAATGTTGCCTGGTACGAAGACGGTGTTGTAAGAATTCTTGACAGGAGGATTTACCCTGTCAAAACCGAGTACGTTACCTGCAAGAAACACGAAGAAGTAGCAAAGGCTATCGCAGATATGGTTACGCAGAGCGGAGGTCCTTACACCGCAGCCGGAATGGGGATGGCTCTTGCATCTTATGAAGCGCGCGATTTGGATAAAAATGCGTATGTTTCGTTTATGGAGAAGGCGGCTTATACGCTTTCTCACGCCCGTCCCACTACGATCGAGAAGATGGTTCTGGTTACCGAACGTTGTCTTGGCGTTGTTCGAGACGGAGTTGCCAAGGAAAAGAGTGGGATCGAAATCGCGAATATGATCTTCGAGAGTACGATCGAAACCAAGAACAGGGATTATGATAAGACAGAAAAAATAGCAGAGTACCTTTATCAGCAAATCCCATGGCAAGGAACCGTTATGACCCAGTGTTTCGCAGAGACAATTGTCGGGATGATTCTTCGTGTTTGCAGAAAACATGGCAATGAGATTAAACTGGTCTGTCCCGAAACGCGCCCTTACTATCAAGGCGCGCGGCTTACGGCGAGCGTCATATGCGATATGGGCTTTGACGTTACGGTTGTTACGGATAATATGCCGGCATTTGTTATGAAGGAAAAGAAGGTTGATGTCTTTACTTCAGCAGCCGACGTGATCTCGATGGACGGGTTTGTTGTCAACAAAATCGGAACGTTTCAGATTGCGCTAGCAGCGCAATACTGGGGGATTCCCTATTTTTGTACCGGCACTCCAAATAAGGGACATCCAACAATTGACACAGTAACAATTGAGCAGCGTGACCCGGAACTCGTTTTGGAGTCGATGGGGCAGAAACATACCATGCGGGGGGTTAAAGGATATTATCCTGCGTTTGATATTACGCCTCCAAAACTATGTAACGGGATCGTTACCCCGAATGGGATTTACTCTCCTTATGACCTAAACAGGTATTATGAAGATAAAGGGGAAGAATTGGTACCATAGCTAGAACAAACACCCCCGGCAAAAGCCGGGGGTGTTATTATGGGTGCGGTTCGCCATTTCGATAGGCACCCATTACTTTTGCGAAAATTTCGGCGCTTGAAGGCGGCGTCCATGTGATTGCATTTGCTCCGGCCTCTACCGTTTCCAGTATTGATTCTTTGGTTGGACCGCCTGTTGCAATAATCGGAAAGTTGGGGTACTGTTTCCGGATATTTCGGAT
>CAZGYK010000177.1:0-3175 GCA_964530485.1 uncultured Oscillospiraceae bacterium | reverse complement strand
TTTGATCAAACTGTCTACCATTGAGGCAGCTCCGCGCAAAACCGGAACCTTTCTTAACGGCGGCATCGAAACCGGTTCTGTTTCGGTATAGATCTCCCCGTCCGGTTTTCGTATCGCGATACAACCCTTATCTGGGCCGCGCATATATATTCCTTCAATCAGTGCCTGTCCGCCTATCGCAGACTTGAACTTTTCCTTTTTCATTCGGTTCCTCAGTCTTTCCTTATTTCAGCAACGGCAACAGGACGCTGACAGTTGTCCCGATCCCGAGTTCACTTTCTATTTCAATTGTTCCACCATGCAGCGTCACGATCTCATTGACAACCGCAAGACCAATCCCAGATCCAGTTACCGAGTTGCTCGCGCGATAAAATTTTTCCGAAATTTTCGGAAGATCCTCTTTCGGAATTCCGATACCTGTGTCCTTGATCCTTACGATAATATTCGTATCGTCATGTTCAACGAGAACGCTGACGGTATCCCCTCGTCTGGTATACTTGACCGCATTGTCGAGAAGATTGGAAAACACCTGCCGCATGCGATTGCGGTCGGCCATTACAGGCTCACTCTCGAGCGGTTCCTCATAGATAAAGTTAATTCCTAGCCCCTCAGCGCGTTTTTCAAACGTCATAACCGCTTCGGATAGTTCCGCAACAATATCAATCGGCGCTTTCTCGATCGAAAGATGTCCGGTCTGCATTCTTGAGAAATCAAGCAGGTCTTCAACCATGAACGACAGCCTGTCGGTCTCGTTCATAATAATCCGCATTCCCTTCGCGTAGGTTTCCGGATCGGATGTTCCTCCGGCAAGAAGCGTCTCTCCCCAGCCCTTGATCGAGGTCAGCGGCGTACGAAGCTCATGGGAAACCGATGAGATAAAATCGTTCTTCATTCGGTCGGTATCAGAAAGGCCTACCGCCATATCGTTGATGATATCGCAAAGATCTCCGATTTCGTCGTTATATTTGTTGTCAATCCGCACATCATAGTCTCCGTCGGAAATCCGCTTCGCAGTGTTTCCAATTCGACGGATCGGAAGAGCAATCGATCGGATAAAATAGCTGCCCGAAAAAATTGAAAAGAAGAGAACGAGAGCGCAGATAATAATCAGGAAATAAGAGATTTCCAAAAGCTGCGCGTCTACCTGCCGTAGCGACGTTACCATCCGAATCCCTGCGATTTTATCTCGAACCGGGCTGCTAAACAGCATCGTATAGGAAACAATGTGTTCCCCGCTTTGCGAGTCGCCGATATAGCTCCCCGTCCGGTCAGGGCTTTCCAAAGCGCTGACATAATCTTCGAGAGGTTCATCCGAATCAAATTCAAAACCGCTTGATGTTAAAAGAACTCTTCCATCTTTATCGACGAGCATCAATTCAAAACGGTCCCTCTCGGTAAAGTCCTGTACCATACTCCTAAGAACCTGTTCCCGCTTCGCCTCAGACATACTAAGGTCCGCCGGCGCCGCGCGGTACGACTGCTCAACCCGCCATGTAAGCGCATTCATCGCATAGTTGTAATAGCTCTCACGGAGAAAATAAATGATCGCAAAAACGCCGACAACGAGGATCAAAATTGTCCAGAGCAAACTCCCGACAATCCAACGCCGGGTAATACCGCGGTATCTTTTTTTGAACGGTGGTACGCTCTTCCATTTCGGCATAACGATGATCTCAGTCTTATTAAGAATTGTTATCGGTCATCCATCGATATCCATAACCCCAAACCGTCACGATATATTGCGGATCCGAGGGCTCGTCTTCAACTTTCATGCGAAGCCTTCTGATGTTGACATCGACGATCTTGATATCTCCGTAATAGTTTTCTCCCCAGACATGGCTCAATATCGTATCGCGGTCAAGAGCAACTCCCGGATTTTCAAAAAATAGTTCCATGATCTGAAACTCAACCTGTGTTAGATCAAGCGGCTTTCCCGCCTTTTTCAACATACGGGAACTGATATCCAAAACAAAGTCGCCGCTCTGTAGTTCTTTTCCGCCCTTTTTCCCGCCGGCAGTCCTTCTTATAACCGCATCGACCCGCGCTACCAGCTCATTGATGCTGAAAGGTTTCGTCACATAATCGTCTGCGCCGATAGCAAGTCCGGTGACTTTATCGGTCTCCTGCGTTTTGGCGGACAACATGATAATCCCAATCGTCGGATTCTCGTCGCGGATTTTTTCGCAAAGGTCAAATCCGCTCATTCCGGGCAACATGATATCAAGAAGCGCAACATCAAACTGTCCCTTGTCCCGGGCAAATAATTCCAGAGCCTTCTCCGCCGACTCAACACCGATGACCTCATAGCCCGCTCTTGTCAGGTTTAGTGTCAAGAGATCCCGAATCGTGTACTCATCTTCAACAATCAGTAACCGTTTCATAAAGCCTCCACATCGTACGGTATAAACCGTTTTTAGGGTGCCCTCTTTCGGGGATTAATTCGTTATGCCATAAAAATGGCTGACAACATAACTTCTGTCAATCGCCGAACATTCCGGCGCTGCTCGATAGTAATACTTATATGCGTCTCCGGTTGTCCGCTGGATTACCTTGAATCCTTGCTGTTCGTAGATTTTCTGATCCTCGTCCAGCATCAGTACTTTTACTTCAAACAGTACGGCATTTGTCTCGGCATCGATAAACTGGAAAAGGCGCTGGTCCTCTGGGTGCTCCGCAACAACCATTGTGTCGAGCCATCCATCCGGAACCGCAATATTTAAGTTCAACGACGGATTAACGTAGGTAGCAAACCGGTATTTCAGCATTCCTTCATCAATATAATACCAATATTTCCAGATGGTGGAGTCTACGATCGTATCGCGCGGAACGGAATCCGAAGGAATCATCACCGCTTCACTTTCTACTCCCGGAAAACTCCGGCATACGAGAGCCGGCGATTCGGCCCGGCGCGTTGAAAGATGGAACAGATCAAACCCCTGTTCAAGATCGATTCCGAGAAGCCTTCCATTCTCTATTACATAAACTTCTGCAGCATGCATGGTGCCATTGTCCGCACCCTCGATACTCTCGTCTACATAGACAAACTGCCATCCGTCGCTAAGTTTGGTCTTTAAGCTGAGCGCGCTGATCATTTTACCGTTGAGAACAACCTCGCTGTCGCTGGCAAGACCGCTCCCGCTTTCGTCGACATATTTTAAGAGGAACGGCTCATCCG
>CAZGYK010000176.1:408-3208 GCA_964530485.1 uncultured Oscillospiraceae bacterium | reverse complement strand
ATAAGGTTACCAAAAAGTTTTCGACGGCATCATGGAGATGGACTGGAGGCAGACCGAGACGGTTATCCTTTTCGATTTCTGCTTCGATCTGAGCCTTGTTTGTTGAGATATCGGGGATCTCAATGCCGCCGCCAATGATACCGTAGCACGTGTCGTTGTTCGAAGTGACAGAAGTGAAAAGACTGTACATCATATTCGCCCTCCGCATTTCAGTTGTGAACATTTGACCTGATTTCAATATAGATTATTCTTAGCGCTCACCCATGTCGAATATAGGCGAAACACGCGATAATCGTGAATGAAATGTGATTACCTAAGACATGATCCCTAGGATTTGTAGTATGAAGCCCGTAACACAACCAAGAACGAAAAGAAGAAGCGCGATCGTCAAATTTTGTTTACTATTTCGGTTTGATCGGAAAAGAAAGACAAGACCGATACCGGAATTTGCTATCAATCCTGCGGTCAGCGAACCAAAACTGATCGCCGAGGAGGCGTAGAGTTCCGATAGCATGATAGAAGACGCACAGCCTGGGATCAATCCAAGGAGCGATGCAAAAACAGGTTGTAGGACCGACCCGGAAAGAAAGAGAGACGTAAGGACTGATTCGCCCAATAGGAACAGGACAGTTTCAAAAATCAAGAGGGAAAGCAGAATAAATACCCAGCTCTTGGCAGTATGTTTGAGCACAGGACGTACGATACCGTTGTCACAGCAGTCTTCTTCACAGTGTGAATGGAGAATCTCATGATCGTGATGCGGCGTATCGTGCGGCTTAGAAATCGTATCGATCAGATAGCCAAAACAAATGGCAAGCAGGAGTTTGATCGCAACCAGCGGGAGGATCGCGGAAACTGTTTTTGGGTTGGAGAGTAGAACGGGAAGGGCTTCGTCGGAAACGGATATGAAGATCGCCGCCAACGTCCCGAAGCTAATAAGCCCGCCGGTAAAAAGACGAATTGAGGATACGAGAAATCCGCACTGGGGGACAATCCCCAAAGCTGACCCGAGAAGAGGGCCGGTTTTGCGGATACTCGCGAGTTTGTGTAAGAAGTGTTCAGACGCCTTGTGCTCTACATATTCTATAAGTAAATAGGATAAAAATAGAAACGGTACCGTTTTTAGTGAGTCGAGCACGACGTCCAGTAGCAATTCTAAAATCATTTTCATAAGAATCTCCATTTTATTCGCGACTCAATCATAGCATGGATGTCATTCTAAAAACCATACTTGGGAAGGGTATCATCATTTGACGCTGGTTTTTTCGAAAGGTATAATATAGATAGTGGATGATAGGAGGTGTCATGATGAAAATTGAGCTGACGCGCGGGTTTTACACATCAGAAAACCAGCAGAGCGATATTGGATATCGGAAGTGGGTTGATGAGGCCGGGACGCCAAAGGCAATTTTTCAGATTGTTCACGGCATGGCCGAACACATTGACCGGTATGATCACTTTGCGCGTTTTTTAGCCGAAAATGGGTTTGCTGTTTTCGGAAACAACCATATCGGGCATGGGGATTCGGCGGTATTTGACGAGGAACTTGGTCATATTCCAGGCAAAGAAGGCTATCTCCATATGACGAAGGACGCCCGTAAGCTATCTCGTATTGCTAGGGAAGCATATCCCGGAATTCCGTTGATTCTGTTTGGACACAGCATGGGTTCGTTTATAGCGAGGTATTACGCAGAGCTTTGGGGGACTGAGATTGATGCTTTGATTTTGTGTGGGACTTCCGGGAAAAACCCACTCACTTCAATCGGATTGGGACTGATCAAAACCATGTCGCTTGTCCGGGGAGATCATTATCGAAGTAAGTTCATTGACAATATGGCGTTCGGTTCCTATAACGACAGCTATGAGGCAAAGAAGACGAAGTTTGATTGGCTCTCTCAAAACGAAGACAATGTGAATGCATACATTGAAGATAACCGCTGCGGCCAGGTATTTACGCTCGCCGGATTTCGAAATTTGATGACACTTTTGAAAACGGTGACGCGGGACGGATGGGCTGCGACAATTCGAAAAGATCTTCCAATTCTATTGATTTCAGGAAAAGAGGATCCGGTAGGTGGCTTTACGAAAGGTGTAACAGATACGGCGAATCGGCTTCACTCGGCCGGGGTAAAGACAGTAGATGTTCATCTCTATAATGAGATGAGACATGAAATCCTGAATGAAGAAGCACGCGAAACAGTTTACAACGACGTTCTGGAATGGGCGAACGGTCATCTCAAATAATCATGCTACCAGATAAGGAATCTATATAGAGATGGTACTTGAACTTAACGGCATAACGCATTTTTACGGTGCCGACCTGATTCTTAAAGACATCAACCTGGCTGTGGATGAACACGACCGGGTTGGGATTGTCGGATATAACGGTTGCGGAAAGACGACGCTCCTCAATATCATTACCGGCGAGCTGGAACCGAGCCAGGGAAGCGTCAACCTTAAGAATGGTGCGACGATCGGCTATCAGAAACAGGCGGTAAAGCTCCATCCCGAGAATACTGTCTTTGAAGAGATGAAGTCGGTCAACGACGCGGATAAAATGCTCGAGCGAATGAAAGAGCTTGAACAGTCGATGGGCGAGGACGAAAGCCTACTTGTCGAATACGAAGCGATTTCAAACCGATACGAAGCAATGGGCGGCTATGATCTCGACTTCATTATCCGAAAAGTGTTGATGGGGATGTCGTTTACTGAGGAGAGTTTCAAAAAGAAGGTTGGGGTTCTGTCCGGCGGAGAGCGAACCCGGTTGGCATTTGCAAAATTGCTGGTCTCCCATCCGGAT
>CAZGYK010000176.1:0-398 GCA_964530485.1 uncultured Oscillospiraceae bacterium | reverse complement strand
TTGTTCTGGATGAGCCGACGAACCATCTGGATTCCGATACGCTTGAATGGCTCGAAGAGTTTCTTTCGGCTTATAGTGGCGCGGTAGTTACGGTCTCGCATGACCGATGGTTCCTTGACCGGGTTGCGACAAGGATCGTTGAAATTGTCAACCATAAAGCTTTCTTATATCGAGGAAACTACTCGGCGTTTTTGGAACAGCGCGAATTTCAGGAGCAACAGGCCGAAAAAGAGTATAGCCAGAAAATGGAGAAGGCAGAAAAGTTAAAAGATTATGCTGAGCGCAATATCGTACGGGCATCGACTTCCAAAATGGCAAAAAGCAGGCTTAAGATGTTGGAAAGAATGGATCTAGAGCGTCCGGAGAACCTTTCCCATGAAAAGGTGCGCTTTGATATT
>CAZGYK010000175.1:3008-3236 GCA_964530485.1 uncultured Oscillospiraceae bacterium | reverse complement strand
ATGGAGAGCTTTTCATCGTATCTTTTGACGCGAGGGATCAATGCTGTTGACCATGTGATTCTTCTTGAAGCGGGCAAGGTTGAGGAAAGTACAGCAAAACATGTCTTCCCGGAGAGCTTTGTCGCAACAGCAACCAAGGACCCGGCGAGACCAAGCCGCTTTTTATCGGGTAGGCTGGAGATCGAAATTACTGGAAACTGTGTTATAATTAACTATCAGGATTTTTCG
>CAZGYK010000175.1:0-2998 GCA_964530485.1 uncultured Oscillospiraceae bacterium | reverse complement strand
AACAACCTTGCGATGTGTTTTTGGTGTGGCGCAATGTAAAAAAACCACCCGAGGCATTGCTCGGATATCGGATTGGCTTTGAGGAACTTTCAACGGTATCGGAGTTTGATATGACATATGGATATATGGATAACATTGAGATATTGATGAAGGAAGACAGATTATTGGTGACCAAACGATGACGATTACGACAAAACAATTGTCACAAAGTCTAAAAAACGGCGAAGAAAAGCGCCTATACCTGTTGATAGGAAACGACGAGTATTCCATCCGATACGGGGCGGAGCAGATCGTTGAATCGGCAGGGGAGCGGGAGATTTTACGCTTTGATGCTTTGGCGTTTGACCGAGATCAACTGGAGGAGGCTTTTTTCTCGTTCCCGCTGTTTTACGGCCGCTTACTTCTTATTGATAATTTTAAGCTCGGATCTCTTCCGTCGGAAGATGCTGCGTTGTTTGAGGAGTTGTTAAAGGAGATTCCTGACTTTTTAACAGTCGTCCTGCAAAATTACGTAGAAGGGCGTTTTTCGGTCAGTAAACAGATCGAAAAGCTGTTTGCAGCTGTTCCGTCTTCGCTGATTGTCGTTGCAGAGCAAAAAAGCGGGTCAGATGCGATCTCTATGGTAACGGAAATGTCACTTCAAGAAGGGGCGAGGATCGATAGAGATGCTGCCGCAAGACTCTTGGAACTGCTCGGAGATGATCTTATGATGGCAAAGGCCGAATTAAAAAAACTTTCTGCGCTTTGCAATTACGGGACGATAGAGCGAAGTCATGTTGATCGTCTGACGGTTAAGTCGACCGAGAGCAGTGTGTTTGACATGATCGGAGCGCTAGAACTCAAGGATATCAAGAAGGCGTCGGAAATTTTAAGCGAGATGCTGAATGACCGCACTGAACCGCTCGCGATAACCGCGAGCTTGAATACCGCTTATATCAACCTTTTCCGGGCGAAATCCGCTGTTACAAATAGGCTTAAGGAAAACGACTTGTTTTCTATGTTTGATTACAAGAAGGGGGACAGGAAGGTTTCGATCGCGATGAATCGCGAAAGAGGATATACGCGCGAGCAGTTGACAAAAATCATAGATCTTCTTTATCAGCTGGATCTTGAGCTTAAATCGTCCCCTGTTGACCGGGCGCTGTTACTGGAGCAGGCGGTCATCGAAATTGCAATGACTAGGGGATAGAAGGCAAAAAGAGTTGAACAAAAAAAGCCTGACAGTTGTCAGGCCTTTTTTTGTCATAAATTTAGATTTTGTTGTCGCTTCCAAGGACATTTTGGATTTTATGGGCGACCATGCCTTTTATCGCGTCTCTTGCCGGTCCGAGGTACTGGCGCGGGTCGAAATGACTCGGGTTTTCGGCAAAGTATTTGCGAACGGTCGCGGTCATAGCAAGCCGCAGATCGGAGTCGATATTGATTTTACAGACAGCCATCTTCGCCGCTTCGCGAAGCATGTCTTCCGGGATTCCGATCGCGTCGGGCATGTCTCCGCCAAATTGATTGATCATCTTGACAAATTCGGGAACAACAGAAGAAGCGCCGTGAAGAACGATCGGGAAACCGGGGAGGCGTTCGGCAACTTCTTTGAGGATATCAAAGCGAAGCTGGGGCTTCTGACCGGGTTTGAACTTATAGGCGCCGTGGCTGGTTCCGATTGCAATCGCAAGGGAGTCAACGCCGGTACGCGTTACAAACTCTTCAACTTCGTCAGGACGGGTATAGGACGCGTCTTCAGCGGATACATTTACAGCGTCTTCAATACCGGCAAGACGTCCGAGCTCGCCTTCGACTACGACGCCGTGATCATGGGCGTATTCGACAACCTGTTTGGTCAGTTTGATGTTGTCATCAAAGCTATGGTGGCTTCCGTCTATCATGACAGAGGTAAACCCGCCATCGATACAGCTCTTACAAAGTTCAAAGCTGTCTCCGTGGTCGAGATGAAGAACAATTGGTAGGTCGGTGTCGAGAATCGCGGCTTCTACCAACTTCGTTAGGTAGACGTGCTTCGCGTATTTTCTCGCTCCGGCGGATACCTGAAGGATCAGCGGAGATTTGAGATCCTTTGCCGCTTCGGTAATGCCCTGGATGATTTCCATGTTGTTGACGTTGAATGCGCCGATGGCATAATTTCCAGCATAAGCCTTTTTGAACAGTTCTGTTGAAGTTACGAGTGGCATTGAAATACCTCTTTTCTCATATGAATTTGCGCCGCAAAACCGGCTAGATTACTTAACCTTTATTTTAACGATATTTTCCTTATAAATCAAGCAAATGCTTTATTCTGAGCGACGGCCGCCGCGAGCCCACGATGGGTAGCGTACTTTTACTAGGAAAGATGCTGGGATATTGTGAGCGTTGGGGCGCCATGACCGATGGAGTAACGGAATGGGGGGGCAGCGGAGTTTGTGTTTTTTGCGGTGAATCACATAGGGCATAGCGTTCAGCATTCGGCCAAAGGCGGGCATTGATTTCTATGATTGAATCATAACCGCTAAAATGGTATAGTTTGAATAGAAAATCGATGAAATTGAATATCTGGCTGGAGGATATATGAAGGCTTTGAAGGGCGCATGTGTGATTGGACAGTCTGGAGGACCTACCGCAGTAATCAACGCGAGCGCGGCGGGGGCAATTCTTGCCGCGTTGGATAGTGATTCTATTACAAAGGTTTTTGCCGCCGAACACGGGATCGTCGGGATTCTTGACGATTGCTTTTTTGACTGCGGGAAAGAGGATAGAGAGGAACTGCTGTTACTAAAATCGACGCCTGCCTCAGAGCTCGGTTCCTGCCGCTATAAGCTCAAGGACTCAGCCGAAGACGATTCCGATTACAAGCGTATTTTAGAGGTTTTTAAGAAGCATGATATCCGCTATTTTTTCTATATCGGCGGAAACGATTCGATGGATACTTGCGACAAGATTTCGAAGTACATGCAAAAGGTCCAGTATGACTGCCGCATTATGGGGATTCCAAAAACAGTTGACAACG
>CAZGYK010000174.1:0-3276 GCA_964530485.1 uncultured Oscillospiraceae bacterium | reverse complement strand
CGCATAAACACTGGGTTTTTCGGCCCTGCATCTATTTTGACCTAATGTTATGGTGGAGGCGGCGGGAATTGAACCCGCGTCCGAAAACCCATCCACACAGCTTCTCCGGGCGCAGTCTGACTACAAGGATTCCCCCAGCTGTAGGCCATCAGACAAGCCGCAGCATCGGTAGCTTCATAAGTTCATGGCAGGCCGCAAAGCTTAAGCCCGCTCACGTTCACTGCTAAATTTTACGCCGCATCAATCTACGCAGTACTCAAAAGACGCGACGAGCGGCACTAAGCCGCTACTGCAACTAAATTGTTGTTGTCAGTTATTGTTTGTGGAGCTTTTATAGCGGTTCCCCACCGCTGCCCGCTTCCCATGCTTCAAAATCCCCGTCGAAACCTTTACGCCCCCTTATATATTAATTTCTATTTGTGACTCTCTTTGGTATGCCGTTCCATTTCTCGCTGTGCATCGCGTTCCGCCGTCGAAGCGCGCTTATCATGGAGCTTCTTTCCTTTACAGAGTCCCAGCTGAACCTTTACCATAGAATCCTTAAAATAGAGCGATAGCGGAATCAAAGTAAGACCCTGTTGTTTTACCTCGTCCTTTAACCGCGCAATCTCTTTTCGATGCATCAAGAGTTTCCGGTCCCTAGTTGGCTCCCGGTTAAAGATATTTCCTTGTTCATAGGGACTGACATGCATTCCCTTCAAGAACAGTTCATTCGCAGAAGAAATATCACACCAGCTGTCTCTAAGGTTAACCGAACCCTTTCGAATCGACTTTACTTCTGTTCCAAACAGTTCGATTCCGGCCTCGAAGCTTTCAAGAACGAAATACTCATGCCGGGCTTTTCTGTTGTCGGCAATCTGTTTGGTTCCCTTTTTTATTGCCATAATTCTGTCCTATATTTCATTTCTGCCGGCTAGCGCGCGATAAAGCGTCACTTCATCGGCATATTCGAGGTTTCCGCCTACCGGCATACCGTATGCCAGCCGGGTAACCTTTACGCCAAACGGTTTAATCAGTTTTGAAATATATATCGCGGTCGATTCCCCTTCAACAGTAGGATTCGTCGCCATGATAATTTCCTTAACTTCATCATTCCCGGCACGTTTTACAAGATCTTTGATATAGAGCTGCTCCGGACCAATTCCGTCCATCGGAGAAATCAACCCATGTAAAACATGGTAGAGACCTTTATACTCTCTCGTCTTTTCAAAAGCATTCACATCTTGCGGCGTCTCGACAACGCAGATAACCGACAGGTCCCGCTCGGTATTCCCACAAATACGGCATTGACCGGAGTCGGTAAGATTGTGGCAAACCGGACATTGATGTACCTTTTCATGGGCCGAAAGGATCGCTTCCGCAAATTCAGACGCCTGCTCTTTCGGCATCGCTAAAACCCAATAAGCAAGGCGCGACGCGGTCTTTCGACCAATTCCGGGCAAAGCCGCAAATTGGTCAATCAAATTCTCAAGTGATGGGATGGTATTATCCATGGCTTAGATTAGACCAGGAAGGTCCATCCCTCCTGTAATTTTGGACATAGACGTACTTGCATCCTCTTCCGCTAGTCGCTGAGCTTCGTTAACCGCCGCGATCACAAGATCTCCGAGCATTTCCACATCTTCAGGATCGACGACTTCCGGCTTTATCGTGAGCGATACAAGTTTCTTACCGCCATTTACCGTAGCCTCTACCATAGATCCTCCGGACGACGCGGTATACTCGCGTAATTCCAATTCTTCCTGTAGCACAGCCATGTCTTCCTGCATCTTCTGTGCCTGCTTGATCATGTCGTTCATCCCTTTTCCGCCATATCCCTGCGGCAAACGTGCTTTCATCGCATTTCTCCCCCTCTAATTTATTCTATAATTGAAACAGGAATATCATTTTGTTTCGCCAGCTCAACAAGGTCGAGAAGTGGATCTTTACTTCCCGCACCGTTTTGTTTTCCAGCGTTTTTCTGATTATATGGTCCTATCGGAAGCCGAATTCCCGTTTCCGCCGCAATCGCTTCCTTAATCGTCTCGGCGTATTCTTTTCGCTCCCGAAGTTGCTCTTTAAACGATTCGCTGCAATCGATCAGAACATGCGTTGGCGTCAGATAGGCGGTCGATCCGATCATAAAGCCATAAAGCAGCCCATTTCTCGTTTTCATCGCCTCTATAACTCGTGGCCATTCGCGAAATACACCTTCTCCTGCCGGCTCTTCTGTGGGTTTCGTTTCCGTTTCCGTTCCACCAAGGAGAGTACCTTGTCCCTCTAAAGGTTGTTCCTCTTCGCTCGATTTCTCCAAAGATCCTCCCAACAAGGACTCTTGTCCTTCAAGCGGCTGCTCTTGTTCTTCCGCAACAGGCACTTCTGATTCCGTCATGGTATTCTCAGGCAAATCCCAAGGCGGGAACCCATCATCAGAAGATTTGTTATTGTACGGTTGTTCATCCGTAGTTGCCTTCGGAATAGCGACCGGCGTTATTTCGGGTTGGGAACTGCGTTTCGCCTCGCCTTGTTTTTGTTCTGGGAGAGCAAGTTTTACTGTTCGGCTATCCGAGACGCTACTTTGTCGGAAATCATTTTCACCACTCGATTGTTCATCACACAACTCGATCAATGTCAGCTCCAACTGCAGCCGCTTGTCGACCGAAGCCGGAAGAATTCCAGAAAGGTCTTTAAGCGATCTCAAGATTCGGATCACCTGCTGTTTGGAAAACCGTTTCGCCTCGTTCTGATAGCGTTCAACCTCTTCCCCGGAAAGTCCCGAAAGAACTTCCCTGCCGCCAACGATAACCATCAGGATATTTCGAAAATGCGCCAGAAGCTCACCAGTAAAGGTGATTGGGTTCAATGAATCCGCATAGAGATCATCAATTTGCTTTAATGTCCCAGCGGTGTCTCCAATAGCAATCCCGTCTGAAATGGAAAATAGGTAACTCTTATCTGAAACGCCGGAAAGCCGCCGAACCATTTCCAAATCAATCTGGCTTCCGCCGGAGGCACAGGTATCGAGAATCGAAAGAGCATCCCGCATCGCCCCGTCGGCAAGACGGGCAATCAACTGGGCGGCGTCCTTGTCTAACGTCAACCCATCTTCATTTGCAACCATCAAAAGATAATCGGTAATATTTCCAATCGAGATTCTCTTTAGATCAAACCGCTGGCATCTCGAAAGTATCGTTGCGGGAACTTTGTGAATCTCAGTCGTCGCGAGGATAAATACGACATGCTCGGGTGGTTCTTCCATAATTTTGAGAAGTGCATTAAAAGCACCGGCCGACAGCA
>CAZGYK010000173.1:0-3320 GCA_964530485.1 uncultured Oscillospiraceae bacterium | reverse complement strand
AAAATCATTTTGGAACAGCTCTGTTTCCGGCATTCCCTCAAGGTCGCCCTTCCCTGAAAACAACGCTTTCGATGCCTGTTCCGCTGAAATCGCATCTTCTTTGCTGTGTACCAGTTCAGTCAGGTTGTATGCAAGTAATTCTTTTACAGAGTTAATCTCTTCACCTTCGAGAGTTTCTAAACGCTCTATTTCTTCTATCGGAATCTCAGTAAGCAGTTTTAGGCAATTGATGACATCGCCATCTGCAACATTTCTCCAATACTGATAGAATTCGTAGGGAGACGTTTTGTTTGGGTCGAGCCAAAGCGCACCCTTTGCGGTCTTCCCCATCTTTATTCCTTCACGGGTCGTGAGGAGCTTGAAAGTAAGCCCATACGCCTCTTTCCCCTCAACTCTTCGTATCAGATCAACACCACTAATGATGTTCGACCATTGGTCGTTTCCGCCGAGCTGAAGCGAACAGCCATACTCACGGTAAAGGTGAAGAAAATCATAGCTCTGCATAATCATATAATTGAACTCAAAGAAGGATAAGCCGCGTTCCATTCGCGATTTAAAGGCATCCGCAGTAAGCATTCTATTGACCGAAAAATGAACGCCATATTCTCTTAAGAAGTCAATATAATTGAGGTTTCGAAGCCAGTCCGCATTGTTGACGAACGTAACCTTATCCGGAGAAAGATCAAGAAATTTCGACATCTGTTTTTTGAAACATTCCACGTTGTGATCGATCATTTCGTTGGTCATCATTGAACGCATGTCGGTTCTTCCGGAAGGATCTCCAACCATTGTCGTTCCGCCGCCAATCAACGGCATCGGATGGTGACCTGCTTTTTGGAGCATACGCATAATCGCCAGCTGCATAAAATGTCCAACGTGAAGGCTATCCGCCGTCGCGTCAAAACCGGTATAAAATGTTACTTTCTCGCTCCCGAAAAGATTTTTTATCGCTTCCTCATCTGTGGTTTGTTCAACCATACCTCTTCTGACAAGATCTAGATAGATGTTCGACATTTATTCCTCCATGCTGTTCATTTTTGCATTCATTAACATTTCATCTGCATTGCTCAAACTGGTCTCAGTTATATGGTCTCCGGAAATGATTCTCGCAAGTTCTTGTTTCCGACCATCGTAATCTAACGGCGTTACCGTTGTATATGTTCGACCATCTCTTACCGACTTCGCGATAAGAAGATGGTTATCGGCAAACGACGCAACCTGCGCGGAATGGGTCACGCAGATCGTCTGTCGAGAAACCGCCGACTGTTTCAGCTTTTTCCCTATCTTAAATGCGCTGTTTCCGCTGATTCCCGTATCAATTTCATCAAAAATCAAGGTGCCGATACTGTCTTTGTCAGCCATTGTATTCTTAATCGCAAGCATTATTCTCGACAGCTCTCCGCCGGAGGCAATCTTAGACAATGGTTTCGGAGGTTCCCCGGCATTCGTAGATAGATAAAACTCAATTGAATCAATGCCTGTAAGGCAAGGCTCAACCGGGCTGAAGTTGACGACAAACTGAGCACCCTGCATATTAAGGTACGCCAACTCCTCCTTGATCGTATTTTCAAAAGGAAGAGCAACAGCTTTTCGCTTTTCAGAGAGCGTATTGGCCATTTTTCGAAGTTCAACGCTAAGCCGCGAATACTCTTTTTCCAATTCTTCTCTCTGGTGTTCACTTGTTTCTATCAGTTCAAGATCCGCTGAAGCTTTTTCGAGATATCCAAAAATCTCCTCTATTGAATCTCCATATTTGCGTTTTAAGCGATAGATTAAATCAAGCCTCTCTTCAATTTCCTGCAACTGGGACGGATCAAAATCAAACGAATCGAGAGCATGACTCAGCCGTTCTTCAAGGTCGCTTAGGGCATAATACTGTTCATTGGTAACGCTATAAAGTGCAGCATAGTCCTCGCCGTATTCCGCGATTCCATTCAGCGCGTTCATAGCGTCATAAGTTGACGATAGAATACCGGATGATTCATCGCTGCCATTAAACGCAGACGTTGCCAAGTTGAGCGCTTCAAGAATCTTCTCAGAATTGCGAATTGCATTTCTCTGAGCCAACAAATCGTCATCTTCTCCAAGAAAAAGATCTGCTTTCGTTATCTCATCTATCTGATATCGAAGCAAATCCATCTGACGCTCTTTTTGAGCATCATCAATATCGAGGCTCTCGATTTTTCGTTTCACTGCTAAGGTCTTCTTATAATTATCCGAATACTCCGTTACTTCCCCTGTAAGTTCGGCATACCTGTCTAAAATAAAGATGTGGCGTTCCGGATTCAACAATTCCTGGTTGTCGTGCTGTCCATGGATATTGATCAAATTGGAACAAAGTTCCCGTACCGCCGCAGCAGTAGCAGGACGCTGGTTAATTCTACATTTGCTTCCACCATCCAAGCTGATCTCTCGATACAATACCAGCGTATCATCCTGATCATACCCTAAGTCAACGATTGCCTGTTTGGTATCATCATTCAACTTGTCAAAGGTTGCCCAAATAACTGCCTTTTCAGACCCGGATCGAACAATTTCCTTCGAAGTCCGGTTCCCAAGGATTGCATTAACAGAATCGATCAGGATAGATTTTCCGGCCCCGGTCTCTCCGGTCAGAACATTCAGTCCCGGCATGAAGCGGATTTCGGCCTTTTCGATGACCGCCACGTTCTCAATAAACAATTCAGACAACATAGAAATTACACTTCCAATATACCACTCAATGTATTCATGAGCTCTTTGCATTTTTCAGGAGAAACAACAGCAGCAAAAATCGTATCGTCGCCGGCGATTGTCCCAACGATCTCCGGAAAGTGCATTGCGTCCAGCGCCGCACACGCTGCGTTCCCCATCCCAGTATAGCATTTGACGATCAAGAGATTCCCGGTATATGCAAAAGAAAGAACAGATTCGCGAAAGATTGTGCGAAACTTCGTAACCAGTTCGTCTTGGGAACCCTCGCTTGGAAGTCGGTAACAGTAAATACCATCGGCGTTAACTGATTTGCTGAGCCGAAGTTCTTTCATGTCACGCGACACCGTTGCCTGCGTTACCTTGACCCCATGTCTCTCAAGATGCAACTGTAATTCTTCCTGTGTGTTAATCGGATAGTTCTCAATAATATCTGAGATTAGTTTTAATCGGTTCGCCTTTTGCATACGTAATCCCCCTTATGCGTTGATTAGATACCTCGTATCCGTTTGTTCAGCATTTCATAATAATCGCGCATTTGTGAGGTCAGAAGTTTTAGCTTGCGCTTGCTTTTTCGTATCGAAACTCCTCGATCGTGTTCAAGTAAAAAGGTATAGCTGCTGTCTACC
>CAZGYK010000172.1:0-3329 GCA_964530485.1 uncultured Oscillospiraceae bacterium | reverse complement strand
GTTCCTCAAAAATGTCAACCAAACCCATTCACTCGGATCGGTACCGCGCAATATTGTCGGATCAGCCCTCAAAAATGTTGTCGCGACCTTTCGGGAGATGACAAAAAACAAAAGCCTGATTCTCTTTATCATCGCATACTTTTTCTATATTGACGGCGTCAACACCGTCATTCATATGTCGACTTCCTATGGGACAACGCTTGGTCTTGGAGCAGAGGGAATGGTTCTTGCTCTTGTCGTTACCCAGCTAGTTGCCGCGCCAGCCTCAATCCTGTTTGGCCGCCTTTCGGAAAAAATCGGATCGGTCAAGATGATTAGTATTGCAGTCGCTGTCTACTTTGTTGTCTGTATCGTCGGGTTCTATATGGGCTTTAGCCTTGAGCCTTCCGAGTTTGACGCCGAAAATCGTTACACGGCTACGTTTGATGTTGCTTCAGGAGAATATAAAGATGATTTGAAACCCCTTTTTGGTGAAGGACTTGCGATTCTGAACTCTGAAACGCGGACGGCGGACTTCGGGAATATCCTAGCAGAATACCGCCTCGAAAATCCGGATTCCGTTCCCGAAGATGTTCTTACGGAAATAGAATCTTCTGTTTCCGTTCAGCTTGACGCCATAACCGAAGACGGAAGCTTCGATCACGCTCTCGCTCGTTCAAATCTCCTTTTCTGGCTGATGGCCGTATTGGTCGGGACCTGTCAGGGAGGAATCCAGGCGTTGTCCCGCTCCTATTTCGGGAAACTAGTTCCCCCGGAAAAATCAAACGAGTACTTCGGGTTTTTCGATATCTTTGGAAAGTTCGCCGCCGTAATTGGTCCGGCGCTTTACGCGTTTATCAAAAATATGACCGGACGCTCGTCGTACGGGATTCTAAGCCTGATGCTCCTCTTCCTGCTCGGCGGAATGTTCCTCCTCATTCGAAACCGGTATCTTAAGAGAAACAACCTGCCTATCGACTAGTCACAAACGGAGCAGTTCATATGCCCCGGCTGGCTCTACTTTATTGCTGAATGCTCAAACGATAAAAGCCAATGATTTGTGCCTTCGGCATTTGTTAAAAAACGATACACAACCGAATCAAGGATATCCTCTAATAAAGGAAAAACGGAAGTGGTTTACACTTCCGTTTTATTTTTTCTCGAGAGAAAAAACTCTTCCGCGAGTATGGCGTATTGATAACTGTCCTGCCAAAGTGGTTTCCCGTCCGGGCCATAGCGGAAAAAGATATCCCGCTTCCCTTCTTGTTCCCTTCGCATCCCAAGACGCTCCATCAGCTTCCAAGACCGCTCATTTACCGGATTGCAGTTTGCGATAATCCGGTGGGCTTTTAAAACTTCAAACCCATACCGCATCACATATTCGGACGCCTCCGTCGCATAGCCGTGTCCCCAGTAGTTCGAATTAAAGATATAGCCGAGCTCCCAAGTCATAAACTTAAGCGGATCCTTCTGTCTGAAAAAAATATTGTCGATCATTTTTCCGGTCTCCTTCGAAACCGCCGCCCAATAGTTTGGGCTCTTAGACCGGCTTTTCGCCTCTTCGATACACTGTGAAAGCGTCAGGGGATTGTAAGGCTCAAACTGAACTACCTCCCATAAAGAGAGGTATTCAAAAAGATCCTTAAAGTCGGTCTCCCGAAAGCGTCGTAAAAACAACCGCTCACTCTCTATCTGTTGTACCACGTTACTGCTTCCCCTTTTTCTTAATAGCATCCCAGTATGCCTTCGCGGCCTGCTCGGCCTTATTTCCGCCGTAATCATAATAGCTCACATCTTTGATGCTGTCCGGGAGATATTGCTGTTCAACATAATTATTGGGGAACAGATGTGGAAACTGATAGGTCTGTCCCCGTCCGAGCTTTTCCGCTCCGGAATAGCTTCCCGGTTTCAGATGATCGGGCACATCTGAAAAGTCTCCGCTGTGTATGTCGCTCAAGGCTCTTCCGTATGCCGCATTTGCCGTGTTGCTTTTCGGCGCTGTAGCAAGGAGAACCGCCGCCTCGGAAAGCGGCATAATCGCCTCAGGAAGCCCAAGCTGGTGAGCCGCGTCTACGCACGCTTTTACGATCACTACCGCCATCGGGTACGCAAGCCCGATATCTTCGCTCGCAATTACCAAGAGGCGGCGGCAGGGCGATATGATATCCCCTGCATCCAGAAGCCGGGCGAGATAATGGAGCGCCGCGTCCGGGTCGCTTCCGCGTATCGACTTTTGAAGTGCTGAAAGGAGATCATAGTGAACATCGTCTTCCTTATCGTAGCGCGAGGATGAAAAACTCACAACCTGTTCGGCATCTTCCAACAAAAATGTCTTCTTATTGTTCTTCTCCTCTGCTGCCGCAGAAAGAAGATCAATCGCATTGAGCGCTTTTCGAACATCCCCTCCCGAACGTTTTGAAAGAAACTCCCGGACTTCACTAGATACGTCATATTCGATCCCCTCTCCTTCTTCAAGGAGCGAGATCGCGCGGTCAACCGCTTGGCGGACATCCACCGGTTCCAGCGGCTTAAATTCGAAAACCGTACAGCGGGAAAGAAGAGCACTGTAAATGTAGAAATAAGGATTCTCCGTCGTCGATGCAATCAGCGTAATCGATCCATCTTCAATCGATTCTAAAAGTGACTGTTGCTGCTTTTTGTTGAAATACTGGATCTCATCAAGATAGAGTAAGACCCCGTTATAACCGCCTAGCGTATTTGTACTTGCGATGGCCTCCTTGATGTCGGCGGTAGATGCGCTGGTTCCGTTTAGCTTAAACAGCTGCATATTGCTGCTCTCGGCAATAATTCGCGCAACCGTTGTCTTCCCAACGCCGGAAGGCCCAAAGAAAATCATGTTCGGTATCGTTCCGCGTTCGATCATGCCGCGGAACACCCGTCCTTTATCTAAAAGATGATGCTGGCCAAATACGTCGTCGAGAGTCTTCGGCCGGAGCAGCTGCGCAAGCGGTGTATTCATCAGAACTCCACGAAACAAATATTTGTTCTTATTGTACCATACATTTTTCCGAAGGTAAACGAACACGGAATGTGTTCAGATGTCCTAAAGCTCATTTTTCGGATTTTGCTTTTCGATAAATTGTAATAAAAGCAAGGCTCAAAAGATGCCAGATACAAAATAGCAGAATAATCGCCAAGATCCAAAGGATTGTGTAGAGCGGTTGTCCGAAGAAATCAGAGATTTCCTTGACGGGAGATTCAAAGAAGAACATCCAGTTTTGCTGAAATAAAATATCACATACCAACACAAACCCCGCGATCGGGAGCATAATTCCGGTCGATAAAAGCAGGTTTCTCCGGGTAATTTTCACCCGGCCAATCATAACAAA
>CAZGYK010000171.1:0-3393 GCA_964530485.1 uncultured Oscillospiraceae bacterium | reverse complement strand
TCGGTCGAGCGTAGCGGTCCCCGCATAAATAAAGCAAAGCTTTGCAAGCTCCGACGGCTGAATCGAAAAACCTCCGATAAAAATCCAGTTCTTTGCCCCGTTGACGACGCTCCCGACAACAATCGTCATCAGCAACAATCCGATAGCCGCGGCAGCCATCGGCCAGCGCATTTTATCCGCCCGCTTGAGATCTCTCAAAAACCAACCAAGAGCAAGAAAAATCCCCATGCCGATTACCATAGCGAGAAACTGCTTAGACACCTCTCCCGGCTCGCTGCTCGCCGTAACCGAGAGCCCAATCGAGGAGAGGAAAAAAGCAATCTGTTCTACCTCGAATCCTCGCCGCCCGATCATTCTGAAAAAGATAAAGTACACCCACATCAACAAAATCATCAGTAAAAACGAAACAGGAATCGCAAATAGAAACTTCGTTGGATTTGCAAAGGTAAGCTGCATCGCAAGCAGAATATTGAATACCGTAAGAAGGTACATTGTAAGTGAAGGTTTTACCTCTGTTCCCGGCACCTCTCGCATTTCTTCCATCATCTGTTCCACGGACGAAAGCGCAACAAGCTGCGTCTTGACGCCGCCAAAGGAAATGACGTCCCCGTAATCGACAACAGCTTCACTCTCTACCTTCTCACCGTTGACTTCGATCCCCGCCTTCGACTCAAGGTCGATCAGCCTCCATTTTCCGTCGTCGCGTCTCATCAGCGCAGCGTGGTTCCTCGATATCGTCGGGACATTCAGGATAATATCACAGCTTCGGGCTCTTCCGATAACGTTCTCCCAATGGGTCAATGGAAGGTGGAGCCCATTCGGGAGATTGATATATCCCCACGTCTCTGGTTCCCTCTCATTTCGAAACAGCGAAACCGCAAGACGAACAATAATCGAAACGGCTAAAAAAGCCAAGACAATCCGTACCGACGCAGTAAACCAGCGGATAAATCCGGGATTCTCAGCTACAAACCGCGCGAGTGACTCTCTCGCGGGCTCTTCAAATTGTCCAAGAATAGAAAGCATAGCTTCTCCGGCTCTTCCAGTAGTATTCTAAAAAAATAGTATACCACAAATTGATTTCGGATTTATAGTAAACCGAAATGTCGATCGACATTATGTGTTCCTGCCATTATAAACCGGAATTGTCACCTTTTCATCAATAAACCCGAGCAGTACAAAGTCCTGGTTTTCGAAGTGCTATCCCGGAAAACTTCTGAAACGAATCATTCGGTTGAACCAAAAAAGAAGCCTAGTTTTAGGCTTCTTTTTATTCCCTATCTCTTTTTCATCCCCGACAAAACCGAACTGCCCCTTACCGTGTCGGCGGCGGGTTCTAAACTACCCTGCCCCGATTTAGACGCCGTCTGTTTTCTGATCGCTAGAGCCGCCAATCGCGCCTGTTCCTCCAAGATTTTTGCTTCCGCCTCCATTTTCGCCGCGGAAATCTTGGAAAGAAGATTGTTTCGTTTCCCTGTGTATTGAAGCGTGAGATCGCCGATACTGTCGGCATAGGCAGATTCCAAAGCCTGACGATTGTTATCATAACTGTTTTTTAGCCGCGCCGCTGTTGTTTCGGCGATCCCTCCGTGCATCCCCATCGCCGACATCAGTGCCGGAAGATCCCGCTCCGAGAGCTTTCTTGAAACATACGCCTGGTCAAGAGATGCCTCTTTTTGTCTCGTCTGCTTTCTTTTGGTGTTGTCAAATTCTTCTTTCAGGTTTTCGAGCTCAGAGTCGTAAATTGCTTTTTTAGATTCGAAGTTTTTCCAAAAGGACTCTGTCATTCGTCTTTATCCTCCTTTTCGGTTTCAGCTGATTTGTTTTTTCCTCCTAGAAGTCCGGCGAATAGATTGACGATAAGCGCAAAAAATCGGATAGCTGCGTTCCATATCCCCGCGAGGTTTTTTCTTGGCAGCTGTATTTCCGGCGATGGCTCTTCTAGATTTGGCTGTTCCGGGTTTTCCACAGTTTCAACCTTAACCTCTTCCGTTTCCTTCACCTCTATCGCTACTTCCTCTTTCTCTGGTAAAATCAGTTCGCTCCTTCCGGGAATCACCGGAGCCCAGAGTAATCCATATCCGGTTCGAATTCCCGCCCATAACGCGCCACCACCATCCCGTGTATCTGTCGCAAAATAGGTTCTCTCGCCAAAGAAATCAGTCAAGTATCTCTTGCTTCGCCCTTCCCCGCCGACAATTGGTGAATAGAGGTTGTCCGGATAAAAAAACAACTCTATCGGCGCGGATACTAGAAATTTTGCTTCATCGAGAGGTGTAACTTCTACTTTGATTTCCGGAAATCGAAGAGGGCGATATTCCGTTTTTCCGTTTGGATCAAATGTCTGCCCCTCTGTTAGCTGGCATACCGAAAGCGGGTCTATTGCGTACTTCGCCCGATCAGAGAAACCGTACGGAACATTTTTCGGGAGAAGCCAGATTTCAAAATGTAGGTGCATCCCGGTCGTAAAACTTCCGGTGTTTCCCTGAATTCCGATTTTCTGACCTGCGGCAACTCTCTCTCCCGGCGAAACCGACCTGGATGCGAGATGTGCGTACCGCGAAATAACGTCGTATTCTCCGCCAAAGTCCCCTCGAAGAATCACCATATTTCCCCCGGCACTGTCATAAAACGAATAAAGAACCTCGCCGCCATGTGCCGCCATGACTGTCGCGTCGGATGTATACCCGGCCAAGTCGATCGCATAATGCATACTGCGCTTTCCGTTTACCGTATAGTAGTCGAACGGAGCTGTAATGCGATTAAACTTCATCGGATAGAATATCATCGTTTCTCTCCTTTTTTTCATGTAAAAGCTTATATACGTATGCTTCTACGACTGTGTCGTCGACCGAAAAGCCCTTTTCTTTGAGGTAACGCATGACATATGCTTTTTTTTCGACGCCAGAACCGGAGCCATAAAGTTGCTCTGCAGCTTGTATCGCAACCGAAACCCATGCCCCGATCACCTTCTGTTGCCTGTCACTTGTATTTCTCTTGATCCAGGGAACAAGATAGGCTGTAATAATCGAAGCGAGCAGGCCGATCATCGCTACAATCAGTTCGGTTAAATCAATTTTCATTTCTACTCTCCTTTACGTACGACTCAAGTCTTTGAGATCGCTCATAATCTCGTCCGCGGCTCCATTGCCGCCATTCTTTTTGTATACCTCGTAAATCCTCATCGTTGACCGAAAATCTTCGATTGTGATAAATTGCTCTCTCATAAAATACTTGTGCCTTTGTTCAAGGCGGTCAAGCAAAAGGATCTTCATCCCTTCTCTAAGATGTTTCGTACTGCTGTGTTTGACCCAAAACGCAGTAATTGCGGCTATCGCTCCTTTTGGAGAAGAACAACAAGGGCACACTGAACAATTATCTCAGCACTCTGAA
>CAZGYK010000170.1:0-3407 GCA_964530485.1 uncultured Oscillospiraceae bacterium | reverse complement strand
AGTGTGGGACGTATGATCGTAGTAATAAGCCATAAGAAAAGCCCTCCTTTTCTTCTTTGCGGCTCCAAACAGGAGCCTTCACAAACATGTTTCCATCAAAATATTAAGCGTTAGTATAACATAGAGATTTTCGTTGGGCAACCTGTTTTTGAATTTTCGGCTAACTGTGTGAATTGCCCGAAGCAAAGCAGGCAAAAAGTGGCGAAAAACACAAGGCATCCGTCTTTCCTGACGGATGCCTTGAAAGAATTCCAAAATAGGGGTTATTGTGCGCGGACAACGTTGACGAGTATTTCTACCGCGCGTTCCATGTCTTCGAGCGGGATGTATTCAAAACGTCCGTGGAAGTTATAACCGCCGGTCGGAAGGTTTGGACAGGGAAGCCCCATATAGCTGAGGCGGGCGCCGTCGGTTCCGCCGCGGATCGCTTCTTCGCGCGGGGAAAGACCGATTTCTTTCATCGCCTCTTTTGCGCGGTCGACGACATACATATGCGGCTCGATCATTTCGCGCATATTGTAGTAGCTGTCTTCCAGCTTGACGAAAACGGTTCCTTTTCCATACTTCTTATTGAGGAACGCGGCGATCTCCTTCGAAAACTTCTTCTTTTCGAGGAACTTTTCTTTGTCATGGTCGCGAACGATGTAGCGAAGAACCGCCTTCTCTTCGTCGCCCTCGACACTGGAGAGATGAAAAAACCCTTCATATCCTTCGGTATACTGGGGACGCTGGGCTTCGGGGATCGCGCGGTCGTACTCAAACGCGATAAGCGAAGCGTTTTTCATTTGATTTTTTGCGCTTCCGGGATGAATATTAAATCCGGTTACGGTTACCGTAAGCGACGCGGCGTTAAAGCATTCGTATTCGATAGAATCGAGTTCTCCACCGTCGACGGTATAGGCGAAATCGGCCCCGAATTCCTTGACGTCGAAACTGTCGACCCCGCGCCCTACCTCTTCGTCCGGGGTAAATCCGATCGCGATTTTACCGTGGGGGATGTCCTTTTCGAGGACGATACGAACCGCGTCGAGGATTTCAACGATACCCGCTTTGTTATCGGCGCCGAGCAGCGTACTTCCGTCGGTCACAATCAGGGTTTTTCCAACGTGATCTTTGAGTTCCGGAAAGCGTGTTGGCGAGAGGGGATCGGGGTAGTTCGGATAGGCGATATCTCCGCCGTCGTAGTTTTCAATCAGGCGTGGTTTGACGTTTTTTCCGCTGATATCCGGCGATGTATCCATATGGGCGATCAGGCCGATAACGGGTTTGTCTTCACAGCCGGGGGACGCGGGGATACTTCCGTAGATCACTCCCTCTTTCGTTAAGCGGGCGTCAGAAATTCCGAGCGCTATCATATCCTTTACAATTTCTTTTCCGAGAATCATCTGCTTTGAACTGGAGGGCGTTGCTTTTGAAAACGGATCGGAGGCAGTGTCGTATTTGACATATTTCAAGAATAAATCCAATAGATACATAGAGAAACCTCACTTCGCTGTTTTTTGTCATTATATAGCCTCTGTTGACAAAGTACAACAGAGGCTACGTAATTTGGCTAAAAGCATAGTCCCTTTTCGCGAAAGGGATGGTTCGCTTGAAACAGGGGCGAAACTGTGTGATAATATGGTCAGCTAATTTTATAGCTGGTTAAATGAAAAACGCTTTAGCGTTTTGAGATTGACTGACTATATCGCGGTATATTTTGGGTTTTACCAGTAGAACAGCTACCGCATTTTGCCTTGGAAAGGATCGGGTTTATGGAAAACAATACCCTTCTCTGTGATTTTTACGAGTACACGATGGCCAATGGCTATCATCTAAACGGGATGGCGGATAAAATTCTCTATTTCGATCTGTTTTTTCGCCAGGTTCCCGATGGGGGCGGATTCGCGATTGCATGCGGACTCGAACAGGCGATTGCCTATATTGAAAGCCTTCGATTTACCGAGGATGATATTGCGTTTTTAAGAAGCAAAGGTTCGCTTTCGGAAAGTTATCTTGAAACGCTTCGGGATTTCCGGTTTACCGGTGATATCTGGGCGGTTCCGGAGGGGACGGTTGTTTTTCCGGGAGAACCGCTGATGACTGTTCGGGCAAGGACCGTTGAAGCCCAGATTATTGAGACGTTTCTTCTGATTTGCGTCAATCACCAGTCTTTGATCGCGACCAAGGCGAACCGGATTGTCCGCGCGGCGAAAGGACGGACGGTTCTTGAATTCGGAGCGAGGAGAGCGCAGGGAGCCGAGGCGGCAATTTTCGGCGCGCGCGCGGCCTATATTGCCGGGTGTCATGCAACCTCTAACGCGGTTGCCGATAAGCTGTTTGGAATTCCGGCAAGCGGGACTATGGCACATTCCTGGATTCAGGTATTTGACGATGAGTATTCGGCGTTTTTAACTTATTGTAAACTGTATCCAAAGTCCACATCGCTTTTAGTCGACACCTATAACGTATTAAAAAGCGGCGTTCCGAACGCGATAAAGGCATTTAAGGAAACCGGAATTACCGAAGGAAGTATCCGCATAGATTCGGGGGACATCGCGTATCTTTCGATACGTGCAAGAAGAATGCTGGATGAGGCGGGTCTGACTGAAATCAGGATTGTAGCATCCAACTCCCTCGACGAGAGCATTATTCGGGACATTATTGCTCAGGACGGGAAGGTAGATGTGTTTGGCGTCGGTGAACGCTTGATTACCGCTAAGAGCGACCCGGTTTTCGGCGGCGTATATAAGCTTGTTGCGGTAGAGGACAACAGCGGAAAGATTGTTCCAAAAATCAAAGTCAGCGAAAACATTACGAAAATTACGACGCCGCATTTCAAAAAGATATACCGCCTCTACAGCCGCGACAGTATGAAAGCGGAGGCCGATTTTATTTGTATTCATGATGAGACGATCGATGATACCAAACCGCTTGAAATCTTTGACCCGGACTACACCTGGAAACGCAAGGTGATGACCGATTTTGTCGCGAAGGAATTATTGGTTCCGATTTTCGAGAGCGGAAAACTTGTCTATAAGCTTCCAAAAACATCGGAAATCAGGGAACACTGTAAGCGCGAGGTAGAGAGCCTTTGGGACGAAGTGAAGCGCTTTGAAAACCCGCATAACTATTACGTTGACCTCTCGCAAAAGCTCTGGGACGAAAAGCAGAGACTGCTTTCGTCGGGGAGATAAGAAAGGGAATTGAATGCAAATGGGAAGAAAGACCTATCGAGCGGCGATTTTTGACTTTGACGGAACTATCGTAGACTCTTACCTTGGCGTAGCGCTATCTGTTCAGCATGCGCTTCGGATGATGAACAAAATCAATATTGAGGATCTTGAATCGCTTAAAAGCTTTGTCGGCCCGCCGCTCCACGATTCCTTCCGCCATACGATCGGGATGAGCGAAGAGGACGCAGGTTT
>CAZGYK010000169.1:871-3432 GCA_964530485.1 uncultured Oscillospiraceae bacterium | reverse complement strand
TGAACGCGTAATATCGCTGATTTCCTGAACTCTCGATTCACTTCTCGATGACCCACCCATCAACTGAAGATAGTCGACGATAATTAACCCGAGATTATCTAGTCTTCGGGATTTCGCTTTGATTTCCGCAACCGAAATTCCAGAAGTGTCATCAAGATAAAGATTTGATTTTGATAATACATCGGTCGTTTGTGCGATCCGAACCCAGTCATCCGGCTGCATCTCTCCTGTTCGAAACGCCTGAGATGAGACCCTGGCTTCGCTGCTTAATACCCTTGCAGCCAGCTGAGTAGTTGTCATTTCGAGGGAAAATATCGCGACAGAGCAGTCGCGATATTTTGCTACATTTGTAGCGATATTTAACGCAAAACTTGTTTTTCCGACGCCGGGACGCGCCGCAAGAATAATCAGGTCGCTCTTATTCAGCCCTGTTAATACTTGATCAAGATGACGGAATCCTGTTGGAACGCCGAGATATTTCTCTCGATCCGGACCCGTAAGCCGATTCAGCTGATCGAGCGTTTCCATAATGACCGCGTCTATTTTATATAATTCAGAAGAATCTCTGCCGTTACGTATTTCATAGATTTTCTGCTCCGCAAAGTCCAGTAAAGTTGAAGCATTGTCTTGCGCTTCGCTGGAATTTACCATGATCTCGCGGGATGCTGAAATTAAAGATCGAAGCAAATATTTGTCATACACAATCCTTGCGTAGCTCGATACGTTAGAAATCGTCGGTACGGTTTCGGTTATCCCGTAGAGGTAAATCTTCGCTTCTTCCTCATTGGAAAAGATTCCAGCTGTTACGCAAGAATCTAAGACCGTAATAAAATCGATCGGCTTCCCCGAAGCAAAAAGAAGGCCCATCTCTTTGAAAATGGCGCCGTTCTGTTTGTGATAAAAGTGTTCAGAAGCAACCAAACCGGTTATTTCATAGAGCGTCGCTGAATCGACAATGACAGCTCCTAAAACAGCCTGTTCTGCTTCGATACTGTATGGAAGATTGACCCCAAGCGCTTCTAACGGAAGCCCGACTCGATCCATAATTCCTCCGACTACTCTTCAACAACAATCGTAAGTATTGCCTGGACTCCAGAATAGATTTTGACGGTAACCTCATAAGAACCGTGCTGCTTGATATCCGTATCCAGCTGGATTTTCCTGCGATCCACATCGCAACCAGACTGTTCCTTGATAGCTGAAGCGATTTCTTTAGTTGTAACAGATCCGAAAAGACGTCCGCCTGCGCCGGATTTTGCCTTGATCGAATAGCTTTTTCCGTCTATTTTTTCTTTGACGCTTTCCGCTTCAACTAGCTCCAGTTTCTTCTTGTGGTCTTCGGCGCTCTTTTTATTGGTCAGCTCGTTTATTACGCTGGCATTCACTTCCTGCGCTAACTTTTTTGGAAACAAAAAGTTTCTCGCGAAACCATCGGAGACTTCCTTGACATCTCCCTTTTTTCCAGTTCCCTTAACATCTTCCAGAAGTACTACTTTCATATTTTCACCCCCGTATTCTTCTGTTCGTTTTGTTCAAGATATTTGTCAATAGCATTGTATATCATCTCTTTTATAAGTGCGGAATCAACATTATCGATTTGCGCACCTGCCATTGTCTGATGTCCGCCGCCGCCCATTTCTTCCATAATGAGTTGTACATTGTATACTCCCATAGAGCGGGCGGAAATATTATATGTTCCATTGGATTTAACCGCAACTATCGACGCTTTAATTCCCTCGATATTCAATAGATCATCTGCTGTTTGAGGAACAACAACCCGTAGATTATCCGGAAGCGTATCAGTAATTACGATTGCGCATCCATGGTATTCTCGCGCCATTGATACAAGTTCGGCTTTATGTTGGTATTCGTCCATACTGATTGAGAAAAATGTCTTTGCAACAATAGGATCTGCCCCAAGTCGGCGCAGATAGGAAGCGGCATCAAATGTACGGACACCCGTCCGAATCGAAAAGTTTTTTGTATCGAGCATGATACCGGCGAGCATCACTTCCGAATCCAGCTTTGTCGGCTTATGCTCTGATGTTTCAATATGCTGTAAAAGCTCTGCGATCATTTCGCTGCAGGACGAGGCATATGGCTCATGATAGAAAAGGACAGCATTTTCAATATATCCAACCATGCGTCTGTGATGATCAATTACGACAATATTTGATGTTTTTTCAAGAAGCGCAGGCATATCTAGTTGCGAATAGGTATGGCAGTCAACAACGACAATCAGCGTGTTCTTGTCAATATATTCTGACGCCTCGTTCGGAGTAATAAATAGTTGGCTATCACCGTCAGCCTTGTATTTCTCATACATAAGCGTTGCCAACGTGTTTTTAGGATCAAATACAACGTTTACATCGCTTCCGGCAATCTTTGCAGCCCTTGATACACCAATCGCTGAACCGAGCGAATCAAGATCCGACATCTTGTGTCCCATAACAACAACGTTTTCATGTTCGTGGAACAAGTCAATCAGGGCGGACGCCATAATTCTCGCCTTAACCTTATTTCTCTTTTCTATTTCTCTTGACGCACCGCCATAAAAAACA
>CAZGYK010000169.1:0-861 GCA_964530485.1 uncultured Oscillospiraceae bacterium | reverse complement strand
TCTGGTTTTCAAAGCAGCCTGGTCGCCGCCGCGCCCGAGCGCCATATCAAGCGCTTGACGCGCAAGGAGATGGTTTTCATAGAGTGTTTTGGCTCCGCGACCAATCCCAATCGAAAGTGTAACAGGAATCGTTCCTGTCGAGATTCCGCGCATATCATCCAAAATTGAAAAACGGTCATCAATCAAAGTTTCCATATGCTGTTCTTCAATAACAGCAATATAGTGTTTCGTTGAAATGCGCGTTAAAATTCCATTCGTCTGGTTGATAAAATTTTCGAGAACACGGTTGACGTCAGAAAGAATCGTTGCGCTATCAGACCCCTTCATTTCAGATTCAATTTCATCGAAGTTGTCGAGATAGATAACGAGAATACTTGGTCTTGTCTTTCGGTACTCGTCGGCTTCCCTCGCTTTGACTGTATCGTCGACAAAATAGGAAATATAAAGCGTATCGCTACTATTCTCCGCCATACCGGAATAAACCATATAGTGTCTGCCGTTTATTACGTATTCATTTCCGTCCGGCGAGACAGATTTCGACGCGTCAAAGTCCTTGATTGACAATCGAATGTCCTCAAGTAGGATATCCGCGTCAGATAAAATCGATTTCTTAAAATGATCATTATACCAAAGAACGTTTCCGATGGAATCTGTAATCAGAACTGGCAGGTTCATCGTACGGAGAACCGATTTTTGTTCGGTACTGACGCCGACGACCCCGCCACCAATAATCTTGGAAATTCGCGACTTAATTCTTGCTGAGCGCGCAACAAAAACTACAGTAACAATTACCGCGCAAGCAAGTGTTACCAAAAAAAGATAGATATCCAAAAAAGCTGTTACTGCGGATAAAATCGCAAA
>CAZGYK010000168.1:1275-3459 GCA_964530485.1 uncultured Oscillospiraceae bacterium | reverse complement strand
AACATCTTGGTTTAATCGATAAACAAAGGAATTTGATCCAGGAAAATAATATCATCGCGCGAGGAAGCAACTCCTTCGGCGAGTACCGCCGCTTTTCCGGCGATCTTCCCCCCGGCTACTTCAACTAGCTTTTCAAGCGCAAGAAGCGATCCTCCGGTACTGATAACATCGTCGGTAATCAATACTCTTTGACCTCTCAGGTAAGCAACCTCATGCGAATCCAAAAAAAGCCGTTGCTTGTTTGCCGTGGTGATCGACTGGACCTCAACCTCAATCGGGTTATCCATATAGAGTTTTGACATCTTCCGCGCTACTACGTAATTTTTCTTGCATTGACGCGCCATCTCATAAGCAAGCGGAATCCCCTTCGCTTCGGCCGTTAAAATCACGTCAAATTCCGGAACACGCTTCAGGAGTTCTTCGGCGCTCGCTACCGTCAGCTCGACATCGGAGAACATGACAAGGAGCGCAATCGACATCGTTTCGCTGATTCGAACAATCGGAAGATCCCTTTTTACATCCGCAACATTGATTTGATAGGTTTTGCCGTCCATATTTCTTACCTCGTCGTTGTAATAAATTAGCACATCTTGAGAGACAACTCTTGTCCCCCAAGAATATGAAAGTGAAGATGCTCTATCGTTTGTCCGGCGTGTTCTCCAACATTGCTGACAATTCGATACCCCTTATCGAGTCCCTGTTCCCTCGCGATCTCCGCGATTGCCTCAAATATTGCCGACAACACATCGCTGTTGCTACTGTCGATTTCGGCGACGCTTGCGATATGTTTTTTCGGAACAACAAGAATATGAACCGGCGCTCCGGGATTGATATCATAAAACGCTAGAACCGTTTCATTCTCGAAAACCTTTTTACTCGGAATTATTCCGGCGATAATCTTACAAAACAAGCAGTCTTCCATTTGTTTTCTCCTATCTCGCAAGAATTCTCTTGACGATTTCCGGAACCTCGGCAATTGCGTCGTCTACCTTGCTCTCGTCCTTGGCTCCCGCCATAGCAATGTCCGGTTTTCCCCCGCCCGATCCGCCGGCTATTGCCGCAACAACCCGGACAATTTCTCCGGCGCTAATCCCCCGTTCGATTGCCTCTTTTCCACATGCGGCAACAAACGTTATCTTGCCGTCATTGACCGCTGCGATGACGGTTACCGATTCCGGGATGTTACCTTTAAACGTGTCGGCCGCGTTCCGCAGCGCTTCGTGATCAAGACCTTTTAGCCTGGCCGCCCGAACTTTGATTCCATCTACTTCGACAAAGGACGAAAGAGTTTCGCTGATCGTCGACTTTGCCCCAAGTTCTTTCAAAGCAGCAATCTGCTTCTCCTTGCTTTTAAGGAGCTCCGCCATAGACAAGGCACGTTTGCCTAGCTCCGCGATATTCGTAATCTTAAACGCATGGGCGGCTTCTAACATGACATCCTGCTGGCGATAGAAGAAGTCCATTACGCCAAACCCTGTTGTTGCTTCAATTCGCCTTATCCCCGCGGCAATTGAGCTCTCCGAGAGGATTTTGAACAGGCCAAGCTTCGCGGTATTCGATACATGCGTCCCGCCACAGAACTCGGTAGAGAATCCGTCAACTTTGACGACACGAACCATCTTTCCGTATTTCTCTCCGAATAGCGCCATCGCCCCGAGCTTCTTTGCCTCTTCGATCGGCATTACCTCGCAGGTAACCGCCAAATCCTCAAGAATCTTCTGGTTGACAAGAGCTTCTATTCTACGAAGATCTTCAAGCGTCAACGCTTCAAAATGGGTAAAGTCAAAGCGCATCCGTTCTGGATCGACATAAGAGCCCGACTGATGGACATGATCTCCAAGGATTTCGCGAAGCGCCTGCTGAAGCAGGTGCGCGCTGGTATGGTTCCGCATGGTAGCGTGGCGCGTTTTTGAATCAACCTCGGCGATAACATTCTGTCCCGATTCGACGACGCCCTGTTCTACCGTTCCGAAATGAAGGTAGAATCCCTCATTGCTTTTCTTGCAACCGTCGATCTTGACAACCGAAAGACCCGAACGGATTGTTCCAATATCTCCAACCTGTCCGCCGCTCTCAGCATAAAACGGAGTTTTGTCCAGAACAATCGTTACCCTGTCTCCTTCAGAGGCAGCATTAACCGCTTCTTTTTCCGAGACAAGATAGAGAAGTTTCGCGTCGGAAACC
>CAZGYK010000168.1:0-1265 GCA_964530485.1 uncultured Oscillospiraceae bacterium | reverse complement strand
AGGCCGGCGAACAAATCCTCTTCCCAGCTGATTTCCTCTTTTGCCTTTCTTTCTTCGCGCGCGCGCTTCCGCTGTTCCTCCATCAGTTTATGGAACGTTTCAAGCCCAACCGCAAGACCGCGCTCTCCGAGAATCTCCTCTGTCAGATCGAGCGGGAACCCAAACGTATCGTAAAGTTTGAATACCTGTTCCCCATCAATTAAAGAAATGCCTTTTTCCTCTGCGCTTTCAATAATCTCAAGCAGAAGGTTGAATCCCTGATCGATCGTCTTGAGGAACCGATCTTCTTCGGATTTGATAATGCGACAAATATAGTCCCTGCGTTCGTTCAAATACGGATACGCAGTAATATTCTCGTCAATTACGGTATTGCATACTTCAAAAAGGAACGGCTTATTGATCCCGATCAATCTGCCATGGCGAGCTGCGCGGCGAAGAAGCCGCCGTAGCACATATCCTCTTCCTTCGTTCGACGGTCCAACACCGTCTCCAACCATAAACACTGTGCTGCGGACATGGTCGGTGATGACGCGAAGGGAGACGTCGGTTTTTTCGTCTTCCTTGTATTTGACGCCGGCAATCCGCTCGATATGTTTCATAATATTCTGAACCGTATCGACCTCAAACAGATTGTCTACGCCCTGCATAATGCAGGCGATCCGCTCAAGACCCATTCCGGTATCAATATTTCCGTGCTCCATTTTTTCGTAGCGCCCGTTCCCGTCGGAGATAAACTGGGTAAAAACAAGGTTCCAGAACTCGACAAAGCGGTCGCAGTCACAGCCGGGGGCGCAATCTTCCTTCCCGCATCCATGTTCCTCTCCGCGATCAAAATAGATCTCGGAACAAGGGCCACAGGGCCCGGCGCCGATCTCCCAGAAGTTGTCTTCCCTTCCGAGCCGGACCATTCGATTTTCGGCGATACCAATTTCTTTCGTCCAGATATCGTAAGCCTCATCATCGTCCATAAATACCGAGATATAGAGCTTCTCGATCGGGAGTTCCCATACTTTCGTCATCAGCTCCCACGCCCAGTTGATCGCTTCTCTCTTGAAATAATCCGCAAACGAGAAGTTTCCGAGCATTTCGAAAAACGTCCCGTGGCGCGATGTTTTCCCGACACGCTCAATGTCAGGCGTCCGGATACATTTCTGGCAGGATGTTGCGCGATTTCCCGGGACCTTCGCCTGCCCAAGGAAATATTTCTTAAGCGGCGCCATCCCCGAATTGATCAGAAGAAGACTTTTGTCTTCCGCCGGTACCAA
>CAZGYK010000167.1:0-3463 GCA_964530485.1 uncultured Oscillospiraceae bacterium | reverse complement strand
CCGCCAAAATCGGAACTTTGTTCATGTTTCCGCTTTGAATCGCCTTGTCCGGCGCCTCTTTTAACAGCTTTCCATCAACACACGGCAGAAACACCCCGTCAAAGCGAAGGGCAAGTTCAAGCAAATCTACGGCTGGCATCTCAACAAGTTGTTGCAGCGACAAGTCATTCTCTTCTAGAAAGCGAACCCCTTTTTGTTCCGCCTCTTTTCGGCTGCAAAACGGTATCAGCGGATAGAACGCCGGTCCGCTCTGTACCGTCGCGCCCTGAAACAGACCCTTGGCAAGCGGGGACGTCAACAGCGCATCAACCGAAATCGCGCCCGCCGACTGGCCGCCAATGGTGATACAGTCGGGATCCCCGCCAAATTCCGAGATATTCGCCTTTACCCATTGCAGAGCGGCGATCTGATCAAAAAGGCCCGCGTTTCCGGAACAATCCTGGTTCTTTGTCAGCTCCGGATGGGCAAAAAACCCAAATATGCCAAGCCGGTAGTTGATCGTGACAACAACAATCCCCTTTGCGGCAAGATGTTCTGCGTTATAAAGGAGGTGCGACCCGGCGCCGCTCGAAAACCCGCCGCCATGAATCCATACGTAAACCGGAAGTCTCTCCCCGCTGCTTTTCGCCGGCGAATAAATGTTAAGACAAAGACAGTCCTCGTCGCAATAGGACTGATCCTGAACGCGCAACTCCCTGTCTCGAACCATCGGCTGAACTGCCTTCGCGCCAAATTCACGCGCCGGGCGTATTCCGATCCATTGTTCTCGCTTCTTCGGCGGTAAAAACCGAAGCGCGCCAACCGGGGGCACGGCATACGGAACCCCTTTGAAGATGGATATCCCGCCTTCCCGATACCCTTCTAATAACCCTTCCGCAACCTTGACTCTCGTCTCTTCCCATTCGTCTCTCATGTGCTTCCTCCTAAAAAAGGGACGCTAACGCGCCCCTAGTACAGCTCTTTTAATACAAAAACCGTTTCCCCGTCGTTCGCCCCGTCCTCAATCCGCAACACCTTTGGATGGTTCCGGTACTCGTCCCGAACCATCTCCCGGAGTTCGGTTCCGGAATGATACCCATGTATCACGAGAATCCGGTAGACGCCCGCTCTTGCCTTTCTAAGCGAAGAATCCAGCATAACCTTTGCCTGATATCTGTTTTTCCCGTGTAAATCCAAGCGCTCAGTTCCGCGGTACATAAACGCTACCCTTTCATCCGCGCTGTCAAAGCGTCGGCTACCGAGTCGATCTCTCCGACTTCCCAGACAAGCGACAACAGGTTGTACCGGTCGGACAGTTCTCCGCTCCAGATAACTGCGTCAAGCGCCTGATCTCTGGTCATCCCGATATCTTCAAAACGATAAGGAAGCATACAGCTCCGAAGTTCCTCTCGAAGAACGGTATATTCCGGGATCATCTCCTGCGCCGCCGCAACAACTTCTTTCCAGCGGTCCTTCAAATAGAACAGGCGGCGTTGATGCATCTCTTTGTTGTACCGCGCAAACCCGCCGGAACGCGACAGGACCTCGTTCGCGTTCTCTTTATATACGCGGTTGATCTCGTTGTTGTGCATCACCCAGCCGTAGTCGTCAAGAAGCGTTTTCGCCATCTCAAAATTCGGCTGTTTTGCGATGAGGCTTTCGGAAATCCGCGCGCAGTTTGCCGCGGCTGCGGCTTTGATAAATTCCTCAGACCGAATCTCTCGCTTATCATACGTCCCCGTCATAAAAATGCAATCGGTAATCAATGATTCCGAGCCAAACGCCGGGTAGTAGGACTCGGCATACGAAACCATGACTCCGGAAAAAAGGAGGGCGCGCATCAGCATTTCCAAGGTATTGACCGAATAGAGCGGGCGGCTTCCCGAAAGGGAGTCGGTAAAGTTGGAAATATGGTAGAGCATCGCCTTCGCAAGATCGCCGCAATAAGGTGTCTCGTCGATAATCTTTGAAAGACGCCAGTCAAAAAGAGAAATATGCTTCGCAAGAACTGCGGCCGCCCCCGCCGGGGCCATCGATTTTGGCGCAGCCGCGATCACGTCAAGGTCGACGATAATCATGACCGGAACCTCAGATTTTACCATCTGTTTCTTGCCGTTTTCGTAAAAACAACTGTATGGCATCGCGTAGGTATCGGTAGAAGCGGCAGTCGGAATCGAAATCAACGGAAGTTTCGTTCGAATGCTCACATATTTCAGCAGATCCTGAAGCGACCCGGAGCCAACTCCAACAATAACGCTGGCGTCCTCGGGGAGTTCAAGAATCAAATTTCCGAGATCATTCCTGTCGGGGATTACGTCTCTGTCAAAGGTATATGCGCTGATTCGAAATCCCTTTGCCCCAAGAACCGTAAGAACCTTATCTCCAGCCGCGAGTTCTGTATTCCGGTCAGAGACAAGAAAGATATGCTGCTCTTTATACGCCGAAAGAAGCGCCGGAAGCCGGTCTATCGCCTTCGGTTCAATAATGACAGTTTTTAGATTTGTCTTGTGCGCCTTTTTACAGTTGCAGCGAACCGGGCGTGCAAGCAGCTGTTCAATTGGCTTTATCAGATTATTCGCCATATACTTCCCCTACGGATCTTATTTTTTCGGATCATCCATCCGAGTACCAAGGGTGTTTTGCTATCTATAATTTGTAGAATAGAGGCTAGAACAGGAAGTGGTTGATGTCTTTGTAGTTCTGAAACCGGAAACCAACCAATGTCAGCCGATTGTCCTTTTCGCGGATATGATAAATATTGTACTGCATCTCGGGGGCAATCTCGCGGATGTCGCTATACGAGATCTCCTCTCCGGAAAATAGGCGATCCTGATTATCGGTATTGTCAAAGAAAAGCGGATCCATCAGATCAATCAGCCAAAGCTCATAACCATCCTCAATTTTAATCAGAGCGTACGGGAAAAAGAATCCGCCGATATTTCCGCTTGAATAGAGAACAAGCTGATCTCCGTCAATTGAATAAGGAGAATAATCCTGGTCAAGATACCCGTCCGTAAGCGCGGCATCCGACCCAAAATAGTCCCGGATCTTTGTCTCGACTTTTGAAAGAGGAACCGACGAGTAGGTCCCGTCTGCCGAGGGAACAAACTGCGACTTTAACGCCGCTGCCGCCGTAAAAATCATGGATTGGTTGGTCAGCGCCGCAACATTGTCGAATGGAAGCGGCATCACGTTAAACGGAGTTACAAATGTCTGAAACCGTTTTACGTCGGTATCCGGAAGATCAAAACGCGGCCCATCCGATATTTTATAGGTTCCGCCGGGTTTATTTTCGGTTTTCTCGCTGTCTTCCCCGTCGGTGCTCGTTTCTTCCGTAATCTGCGTTTTTTCAGGGCTTGTTTCCTTCGAGTCCTCTTCTTTTTTACAGGAAACCAGCGAAATCAATACCAATACTGCTAAAAGAAATGCGAACCATTTTTTCATGGAATGCTCCTATGCTACCCAAGATTCGGGCGATCCTGGT
>CAZGYK010000166.1:0-3502 GCA_964530485.1 uncultured Oscillospiraceae bacterium | reverse complement strand
AAGGTAGTCTTGAAAATGAAGAATATCATCAGTTGTTGGATTCTTGGACGTGAAAAGTCTAGAAGCTTGCTCGACGGTAGGCAAGCTGTAGTCGAGCCCTCGGTCATAGGCGAGAGCATTTTTCAATGCGACTGCGCCACCTTCTATTTCCTTTTTGATACGTGATGAAACAAAGTCAAGATAGTCGTAAATCGTGCCGCCTTTCCAGCCAAACGTTATGAACGCATTGCTGTTTAGATAGTCGAACTCGCTCGGCGACGAAGCAAATAAAAAAGCATCGATACGAAAGCTCGGACGAAAGACATCTGGATGGTCATTATCTGATCCCGGTTCCCAATAGGCATCTAAAACACTTGTCTTGTAATTGCATTTTGTTGTCAACAGGTCGAGATGCCAGTTTGGGTTCGCTCTGTACGCCTCTCTGACGACGTCATCATAATAGTCCCAGTTATTTGCGGTCAGCTCCTCTTTGATGCCGTAGGCAGCCATTAAGCCGTTCTAGAGCGAACGGAAATAGGACTTATAGCGGACGAGATCGAGATATCGCTCTCGGTTTGCCTTGTTTTTAGAAGGTGCTTCTTTGCTCCAGCCAACGTAGCTTCTGTTGAAGATCTCATTGAGATCAATGTTTTGAAAGGTAGAATCCGCTGAATGATGTGTATGGCAGTTGACGGCAGTAAGTCCACCAACTTCATCTTCAAGTCGATGGTAATAAGGATTCATAATAACACTCCTTCTGGACTGTTATAGTTTGAAAAGAATCTTAGCGTTAGAGTACATAATTTTCTCCGCTAGCGTTTTTGCATCGGAAAGAGAAAAATAGCCTCCTACTACCTTCGAAGTAAGGACGTTACTAAGAACCGATTCCATCATAATCCGCGCGCCGAGACTTTCCTCTCCGGTCCAGGTATCACATCCCCATACAATGCGGTTTGAGGTTCCGGCTTCAATCAGCTGATGGAGCGTGTGCTCCGCTGCTGTTGGGGAGAGTAGCGGAAGCCAGCAGACATCAGCGAAGACGTTCGGGAATAAATCGAGAAAGGAGATGATGTCTGCGGTCCATGGAAATCCGCCATGCATGAGTGAGAAACGGGTCTTCGGGTGCCTTTTAATGAAATCAAGCATGTGGATCGCCCGAGTATTATAGAGCGCACCCATTCCGGTATGACACTGGATGGTGATGTCGAAATCAGCAGCTGTGTCGGCGATAAAGTGGAAGATATAGTCTTGAAAGTTTCGAATGTCATCCGTAGTTGGATTTGCTTTTGAAAGCGCCTTCGCCGCTTCATCTTTTGACGGGAACGCATAGTCAATTCCGCGGTCATAGGGTACGGCGTTCTTAAGGGCGCAAACCCCTCTTTTTATCGCGTTTTCAATTGTCTTTCGGACAAAATCAAGATATTCGTCTAAGTTTCCACCGTTCCAGCCAAAGGAGTTGTAAGCGCCGGTTCCGTTGTGGTCGACGTCATCAGGTGAAGTAGCAAAAAAGAGAGCATCGAAACGAAAGGTTGGAGAAAAGACATCCGGATGTCCATTATCCGATCCCGGCTGCCAATAGGCATCGAGAATCGATGTTTCATAGTTGCAGACATCGGTCAACATTTTTAGATGCCAGTTTTTGTCCTTGTGCGCATCTTGGATTGTTGAGTTGTACTGCTCCCAATTGTCAGCAGAAAGCTCTTCCTCGAATCCATAAGCAGCGGTAAGTCCGCTTTGAAGCGCTCGGAAATAGGATTTGTACTTGACGAGGTCGAGATACCGTTCGCGACTTTTAATATTGGATCCTTGGTCGACGCCACACCAGCTTACATAACTCTGGCGAAGTATTTCGTCTAGGCCAAAGCCTTTGAAAAATGAGTCCTGTTTGTGGTGAGAATGGCAGTTGATCGCGGTAAGACTGCTAATATAATCATGCAGTTCGGAGTAAATTGGATACATAGTGACCTCCTCTTTCATCGCGTTTATTAGAACCATTATAACGTTCTTTATTTCAAAATAAAAGACACAAATTGTCATACATGTGCTATACTAAAGTCCGGTCCAAAAGTGTTGAGTCAAAAAATTCTATGGTTCCGGACGGGGAAATATGCCAAGAGAAAACGGAAAAATTCATTATGGAATCTGGGTATTCGTACTGTGCTTTGCGTTTCAATTTTTTGTTGTAACACTACAGTACCATGCACCGGGACAGTTCGTTGCTCCTATGGCAGAAGAGATGGGTCTTTCCCGTTCGGCAATTATGTCTTCGCTCTCGATTGGAGCTGTTGCTTCAATGGTTTCGATGTTGTTTGCGGGATATCTTTTCAAGAAATTCAACATGAAGCTGTTGTTCTGTATCTTCATGACAATCTTTTCTGCTCTTTATCTGATTCAGTCTTACGCGACAACGCTTACGCAGGTTTATGCTATCGCGATTGTAAGAGGACTGATCTCTCCGTTCTGTTCGATGTATCCGCTTTCCATTGTTCTAAACAACTGGTACGGGAAACGCATGATCGGAAAGATGGTCAGTTACGCTATGATTGGAAATTCGATCGGCTCTCTTGCAATGAATCCAATCATAGGGCATCTTATTAAGAACTTCGGATGGCGAACCTGCTATCGTGTGATCGCTTTTTGGCCGCTCGTAATTGTTCCATTTATCGCAATCTTTCTTGTTGTCTCTCCCGATAAAAAAGGTCTTAAGCCGATCGGAGAGGTCTCGGAAGAAGAGGAAAAAAAGGCTGTTGATACTGTTGGCGAAGGGATTCCGGCAAAGGCAGCAATTCGAACGTCTGGTTTTTGGGTTTCAAGCCTAATGTTTCTCTTGTGGTGCGGGGCTACGCAAGCATGGATTTTGGTTGGACCTTCATTCCTTGGGGATGCGGGCCGAGACCCGGTCGGCGTAGCGGCGGTTCTTTCGGTTTCCGCTTTTGGGAACCTCCTCGGAAAATTGGTTCTCGCATACCTTTACGGAAAGAGTTCACGTAACGGGCTTGCGTTTGGCTACGGAGTAGGCCTTCTAGCTTTCTTGCTGGCAATCGCGAGCAGCTGGGTTGGTTTTTTGGCATTTGCGGCTTCATTTTTATTTGGATTTTGTATCGCGACGGTCGGCGCGACGCCTTCTCTTATGACGGCCGAACTTTTTGGAAGAAAAGACTATGGGGTTATAAGCGGTTTTATGCAGATTGGCGGTAGTATCGGTTCAAGCACAATTCCGCTATTAACGACGGTTGTTTATTCACTTGTTGGGAGTTACTTGACCGTTTGGGGTCTTATGGCCGCGGTAACCGGAATTTCAATTCTCCTGTTATTTACTGCTTTTCGTATGAAAGATAAAATGCACCGTCAAAACGAGGAGGTCGAACATCATGTTTAAGGGATACCATCATATCGGTTTATTTACCACCGATACAGAAAGAAGTCTTCGGTTTTATGTGGAAGGGCTCGGCGGAAAAGAAGTTTTTCAATTTCCCCTCCCAGGAGACGAGAGCAAGTCGAAGACGATCCATCTTGTACAATT
>CAZGYK010000165.1:3277-3534 GCA_964530485.1 uncultured Oscillospiraceae bacterium | reverse complement strand
GCGCAAACGGGAAAGCCGATCGATAATCCAGCCCTAGATGTGAAATGGATGGAACTGTGGTATAATATGGGTGCGATTTCAGGATATGGGGGATTTTCATATGCCGACGGTTGTATACCGGGCTGAAAAATCGGATATGATTGATCGGGAACAGGCCTCTTATCTCAACCCAGAGTTGATTGACCTGCCTCCTAAAAAAAACAGTGCCTTCGCTCCGATTTCGGTAGGCGGATACATTGGGCTGTTCTTTTTGATGT
>CAZGYK010000165.1:0-3267 GCA_964530485.1 uncultured Oscillospiraceae bacterium | reverse complement strand
TCCGGGTATCAATATCATCTTTTTGATCGTTTGGTCCTCTGGGGGTACGAAGAAGATCGCGCTTCGGAATTTCGCGAGGGCGATGTTGATCTTGTTTTTCTTTGCGTTTGTTCTGTTTTTGATCGCGTGGATTACCTTCGGGGATTTTTGGACGCGGTATATTGAGAGTATGCGGTATTTTTGGTAATCGATTCGGTTTGAATCAAAAGGCTCGCTCTTGCGGACGTCGTTTCGCAGGGGCGATCATTGTTCCAAGGGGAACTTCAAAAACGTTTTTTGGGGTGGCAATATGGACTTTGTCTTCTGCAACAGCAACGATAAGGATTACCAGAAAAAGTTAAACCGGTTCTTAAAAGAAATATTTCTGGATTTTCAGTTTTGGTACGATCTTGATCTTTGGGATCATAACTATGAGAGTTACGCGATTGAAGAAGATGGAGAGATTGTTTCAAACGTCTGCGTATATAAAACCCGCATCCTGTTTCGGGAAAAGGAATATGACGCGTTGTCGGTTGGGGCCGTAGCGACGCGGGAGGACTATCGCGGCCGGGGATATGCCAAATTGTTGATGAACCGGGTTATGGATGCCTATTTGAATCGGCCGGTATATCTTTTTGCAAACGAGAATGCGCTTGGATTTTACGAAAAACTGGGATTCAAAAGGCAATATGAGAAGATTCCGGTTCTTGGATATGAGATAGACAATCTAGAGCTGCCGGAGCGAAAGCTTCGGCATGACGATCCTCGCGTTTATGACTCTGTTTTTGGAAACCGGTCATTTTCAAGAGAGCTTGACTGTATCAATACCGGAAGCGTCAACCTGTTTCATCTTTATTCCGGGGAATGGGACGGCTGTATCTACCAGATTCCGGAGATTGAAACGATCGTTGTTGCAAAGAAAGAGGGCGAAGAGCTTCTTCTACAAGGGGTCTTTTCCAAAAAGCGGATTTCGTTTTCGGAAATGGCACAGAAGCTGCCGTTTTCCGGAGTAAAGCGGGTTCGCCTCTCGTTTATGCCGCAATGGGACGATGTTACATTCCGGATGGAGGAGAGGCCGGGGGATTCTCTTTTTGTGAAAAATATCGACTGTGATCTCGGAGATTTTAAGTTCCCGGAACTGTCCACAACATAAAAGGAGGCGCGAAACGCGCCTCCTTATTTTTTTGGTTTACAATCGTCTACCGGATCGGGACATAGATATCCATATAGGGGACGTCGTTCATGACATATTCCTCTTCGAAGGCAATTCGTCCGTCCCAAGACTGGGTTAGGTTATGTTGCTCGATATATTCAAAGAGCAGGCGGTATCCGTTCGGGATATTTCGGAAAGAATCGCTGTGGGGATCGGTTACGGTCAGCATGACATAGCGGTTTTCAGGGACATCGACGATGTCGGCGCCGTCGATATCGCATTCCGGGACAACGCCGTCGGGAAGGACGACAGCCGAGACATAGCCGCGCATTCCGAATACTTCGGTCTGTTCCTTCGAGAGAAACGGAAAATCCCATCCGATAATTCGGGGATGGTAGTCTTCCCGCTCGGAGAGCCCGCACGCGTTGGCCCAACGCTCCATATGCGTTGTTGCATCCTTTTCGGGGGATTTGCTGATGACGGCATATTGGGCGATTTTCATGCCCGGAACGGTTTTGATGATTACTTCGCTGTAGATGCTCATAGACTACCTCGCCTTATCACAAAATACAGAATCAAGTCGAAGAGGAAGAAGATTGCAGCGTCGAGCAGAAAGATTGCGGCGATTGTCTGAAGCGGTTTCCGGTTTTTCAATAATGGGAGTTTGTCGCGCAACCCGAAGAGGTTGCCGAGCAGCATCACAGGGACGGCAAACAGCAGGACGAGACAGATTGCCGCGATCAGGTCTTCGGTATAGGATGGGCTTTGTTTCAGCGATACGAAGGTCATGACGATGACGACGACCGAGAGGACGTAGATCATAATCACGATCAGCGAGAGGTACCATTTATTTGTATCGAGACCCGGGAGTTTGAAGAGCGGGTCTTTTTTTTGCGCGATTTCCCAGCGTCCGGGCGTTTTCGCGCGGTTTTCATCGACGAGAGACAGCGTTTCCTTTACTTTTTCGACGAGGATCGGAAGATGGGTTTCGAGGTCGCCTTCCCTTGCGTCGACGGTAAACGGAATTGTCATATAATACCCGATACGGCCGAGCGGCATACTATTGGAAAGCCGAAGCGTTACAATTTCGGTTCCCTCTTTTCGAGCGGCATCGAGGAACTTGATCAGGTCGCTGTCCATATTCGCATCGTCGGTATAAAGATAGAGAAGTACGCGCGCCGAAGATACCGCGGCGAGCGATTCAACCTCTGCGTCGCCGCGGGAAGTTGTATCTTCTATTGGATCATAGCAATAGATTCCGGCGGATTTGAGAGCGGATTTCGCGGCCGTAGCGGTTTTTCGGTCACTCGGGTTATAACAGAGGAACACATCGTGAGCCATATTTTTCTCCGGTAGATTTTCTTTCTTTTAGTATAGTACGACCGCCGCAAGAAGGCAACGCCGCGGGCGATTTTCAAGACTGAAAATAGTGAAGAAGCTTTCTTGAATGGGCGGAAGGCCTTATAGCTGGTTAAATGAAAAACGCTTTAGCGTTTTTCATTCGCGGCGTGTGCCGCGCGCCGTCTAACTATATTGGAAAGGGGTTTGGAGCAAAGGGGTAGATTTTGTGTACGAATGATAGGGCAGCTATCTTTTTTTAAGAATCGCTGGTTTTAGGCGAAAGAGAGGTTATAGCTTTACGGGCCAGGCGCCGTAATAGGCGATTTTCCACCGGCCGTCTTTGGCTTCGACGATAAATTTTACAGTGTCTGCCGGGCCTTCACCGAAATCGAAGGGAATATAGGTAACTTCATAGGTATAGGCAGTTCCGGTTCCCGCGATTTCAACCATTGTTGGATTGTCTTTGATCCCATAGCCGCTTTTAAACTCCCCTTTTCGGTAAACGATTCCGTTGCACTTAAAAAACAAGGGTTCGTAGATATCGGGGCCAAAGTTTACGCTATAAAGCTGTTCCAGCCCCTCATCCGTGAAGAGGTCGTCAAGATAACTACCGTATCCGAAAAGCGGGGCATACCTCGCATATTCTGGATGAAACATGCTACCGATAGAGAGCGCGGCTGGATTACAAAAATTTCGATCGTTTTCGTCGTAGATCATTGTCGCGAGTTTCCAGAGGTTCCGGACGATCGTCTCATGGTCTTTCCCGGTTTGATCCATCAGCGCTTTGACTTCGT
>CAZGYK010000164.1:0-3547 GCA_964530485.1 uncultured Oscillospiraceae bacterium | reverse complement strand
CGCGCCGCTTGTCCTTTTTTTCCCTAGGTGCGGAAGCCACATCATCAGCCACCAGCACAGTCTTGGTTTGGATATCCTCCATCTCAGCCATCTCAGCCGCCATATCAAAGTTGAGGATATCTCCGCCGTAATTCCCGTATAGGCAGAGTACTCCGCTTCCGAAATCACAGGCGCGGATCATATCCGCCATCTTCTGGGCAGACGGAGATGCGAATACGTTTCCGATCGCGCAGCCGTCAAGCATCCCTTGGCCAACGTAGCCGAGGAATACAGGAAGGTGTCCGCTTCCTCCGGCAGTTACGATTCCAACCTTTCCTTCCTTTGTCGGGTAATTCGAGAGCAGGACGCGGGTATCGCCGTCCAACAGTTTGACACGATCGCCATACGCGAGAACGATGCCTTCGGTTGTTTCGTCGACAAAATTCTCTACCTTGTTCATAATCTTTCTCATATCGTAATTCCTTTCAAAAATAGAATTGTAGCCAGTATATTCATTATATGAAAAAAGAAGACAAATGAAAAGGCTAAAGCCCTACAATTTGTCATCCATTTTCTTATTCAAAATCCACAAGCCCGCCCTAGTTTTCAAGCTTTTCTTCAAGTAGCCGCTGCCCTTCGGCATAGTTGTCATCAACTTCGCTCCGCAGCCCCTTGAAAAATGCATCCATTGTCTCCTGTCTTTCGACAGCAATCCGTCTGGCCGATTCTGTAAAGAACCTCTCTGACAGGTTTTTTAGTTTTCGGTTGTACTCCCGAAAAATCGAAGATTTCTTTTCGCCGGCGGCTCCCGCGGATGGACGACCGTCTTCGTCAACTCTATAGAGAGGCTCATCTATCGTTGCCCCAAAAATTAGAGCGCGCGCTGTCCCAACAGCACCCGTCAAATCCAGCTTGTCGGCATCATAAAGAATTTTTGCTTCTAGCGATTCCGGAGAAGAGTCTTTTCCGTAACTATGTGTTGCTATCGCCTCTTCTACCCGCTTTGCACGCTCAGAAGACCAGCCTATTTCCGTTAAAAAGGAGTTGGCCATCCTGCTTCCAACTACGGCATGTTTCTCTCTTCCGTCTTCTTTCCCGCGGCCAATGTCATGCAAAAGGCAGGCGGCAATCAAAACATCTAGATCGACATCTCCTTCGTCTTTAGCGATTCTCAGCGCATAGTATAATACCCGTTGGATATGTAGTTCATCGTGAACAATATCGAAGCGCTGGGTCAGCATATAACGTTCTATTGTTTGAAATTCTTCTTTTTTCATAGGGTTACCTCTTTTGTATTTTACCACGATTGTTTCACATTGGACAAGTCGTTCAATGTGAAACAGGAGATCTCTAGTTGAAACCGCGCTCCGCATTAAGGTATAATCATCATTAAGAGTAATTACGACGCAATTGGCAGGCACCCCCTGCCGGAGGATAGGATTATGTGCGATATGTTTGTGGTTATGCCAGAAAGCAGTGATAATCGAAAACTATGGTTTGCCAAAAACTCCGACCGAAGCCCGAATGAACCTAACCTGATCATCAACCAACCGGCCGAGGAACATAATATCGCTATCCATCCAAACGTAGACTTAACATACATCTCTATTCCCCAAGCGATGTCTACTAACGCCCTTTTGATGGTTAAGCCGTCTTGGACGTGGGGCTGTGAAATGGGAATCAATGAGCATGGGCTCTTAATTGGAAACGAGGCTGTCTTTACAAAAGGCAAATATGCTGAAAAAGGTCTGATCGGGATGGATCTCTGCCGCCTAGTTCTGGAACGCTGTACGACTGCTTTTGAAGCGATGCAGATGATCGGCTCCCTTCTCGAAACATACGGACAAGGCGGGAACTGTGGATTTGACAGCGACTTCTTCTATGACAATTCCTTCCTTGTCGCTGACTGTGCCGAAGCATATGTCGTTGAAACCGCCGACCGTCTCTGGATTGCTAAAAAGGTCGAAGGCGTCTATGCGATTTCAAATATGCTCACGATTGAAGGCGAATGGGACTATTGCTGTGACGCGTTAAAAAACGCTCCTAAGAAACTGAACTTCTCCAAGAAGTACAGTGACTCTGTCCGGACTTCCTTCGGCGGCGGCTCCCTTCGCCGCTATTCCATCTACCAGGTTTTGCTCAACGCCCGCGATGGAGAGCCCCAAAAAAATGCAATTTCTTTCCTTGCTGGAAACGCTTTTATGAAGCGTGGCGTAGCCTCCGGAATCGACTATTCAACCTGTAAAGCCGCGTTGCGCACACACCTGCCAAACGGAGGATATACCGAGTCCCCCTGTATGCATTATGGCGGTATCATCGGAAGCCATACGACTGGAAGCCTGATCGCTTGCCCGGAAGATGAACGGATCGGTATTACCGGTGGCTCAACTCCTTGCCGCGCCATATATATGCCTTTCTCCCTAAAAGGAGACCTTCCTTTCGGTAACGACCCTGTAGAAGCGGAGCGTTATTGGCTAAAGCGCGAACTGATCCAGCGGAATCTCCTTTCCGGGAGGATTGATTCCTCGGAATACCAACGCGATGCAAGCGAAGTCGAAAAACAGCTTGAATCGATTGCCAGATCCTCAAATTTACAGAACGCAACGAAAATCAACCACGACATATATGAGAGAGAGAACAGCTTTGTTTCCCGTTATCTTGAGCAATGCAGCAGAAATCCTGAAGACCTGTCCCCTAGAAAGGGATCTATCGGATATAAAAAACGGTGGAACAATAAGAATCGTATCCTGCTTGACCGCATGAAAGAATTAGGACTCTAGAATCTAAAAGCAGTCACATAACCTGTGACTGCTTTTATGTTGCGCTTAGATACAATTAAAGAAATTCTGCCATCTCGGTCATATTCTCCCAATACCGCTTTGGCATATGAGTCATACGGCATTTGGGATTTTCTCTTGCCTCAATCGCAATTGTCTTATAAAACCGCTTCCAGAGCTCCCGATACTCTTGTTCCGTCTCGGATGGCTCCGGAAATTGAACGTGTTCCATCTCCAAAAGCTCCGGCCTTCCGTCTTGATAAAGAAGGGCGTAGCGATGGGTCTTGTCGTAAATCATAAACCGCTCGGTGTTGTACCGCTCGACGAAATGCTTTGTCAGATATGGCAATACAAAATTCTTCGGACTGATCGTTGCGGCTAAAATTCCGTCGTAGTCCGAAAAACGGATAAACCCGGTCAACAGGTGACATTCGCCGAGGAGATGCCGTTCGGCCGAAAGAAGCGGCGCAACCTCCGGATGTCCCAACATATCGTCAATCTTTGCCCCAACGCGGTATCCGAGAAGCAAAAAACGAAGAATTTGTATCTCTTTATTTGCTAGACAGGAAAGATACACCGTCTCGACAAGATCAAGCGCCCGAACCGATATCCGTCCAGGTATTGATTGTTTTACTCTCCTTGCTTTTTCAAGATCCGTAGCAATGACGATGTCCTGAAGCAAGCTAGGTTCAGCGTCATTTTCTCGCTCGATTGAAAACGGAAGCGTTTTCGTATAAACCGATTCAAAAACGCAGCAGAATAACCCCGGCATAGTTCCGTCGTACAGATAG
>CAZGYK010000163.1:0-3550 GCA_964530485.1 uncultured Oscillospiraceae bacterium | reverse complement strand
CGAAATCAACAGCGTCGGCTGCAAAGAATGCCGCCCAAGTTACCATACCGCTCTGAAAGATTACTTTTCGGCGCATATTGACGATATGTGTGAAAACTGTAAAGACCGCCTCGACCGGAATCCGCTCCGGATTCTCGACTGTAAAAGCCCGGTCTGCCAGAATATCGCAAAAGATGCCCCGGTGATAACCGACTACCTCTGCGGTGAATGCAGGGAACATTTCGAAACCCTCAAAGTCTTGTTGGAAGAAGCCGGAATCGCCCATGTTGTCAATCCGCGCATTGTCCGCGGCCAGGATTATTATTCGAAAACCGTGTTTGAATTTATGCATACCGGAGCTGGCGCCCAGGGAACTGTCTGCGGCGGCGGCCGGTATGACAAACTGTCCGAATACCTCGGCGGTGACCCCTGCGCCGGTATCGGATTTGGAATGGGAATCGAAAGAATTCTTCTCGTGATGGAATCTGAGGGCGTCGAAATCCCTCTTCCAAAAGGGCCGGATCTCTTTCTCGCCTATATCGGGGAAGAGGCGAAGGCAAAGGCAAGAACCCTTTCCTACGGGTTACAGAAAAAAGGATTTTTTGCGCTCTTCGACCTGAACGGACGAAGCCTCAAAGCCCAGATGAAATATGCCGACAAGATCGGCTCTCTTCGTTCCATCGTCATCGGCGACGGTGAACTCGAAACTGGGCGCGCAATTCTCCGAGATATGCGAAACAAAACCGAACAGGAGATCGAGCTCGGCGAAGAAGCAATTGCCGCCGTACTTGCTCTTACAGAATAACATCTATTTGGGGTATACATTATGGAAAGTATGGGAACGCTTCGTAGAACACATTACAACCTAGAAACGCTCAATGTCGCCGCCGGCAAAGAAGTTGTCGTCGCGGGCTTTGTAGCGCGTATGCGGGACATCGGAAACCTGATGTTCTGCGACCTTCGCGATGTAACCGGAATCCTCCAGCTTGCGTTTGACGATGCGAGCGATCGCGCCGTCTTTGAAAAAGCCAAAAAGATCGGGAGCGAAACAGTCATCATGGCCAAAGGAATTCTCCGCGAGAGGTCTAGCAAAAACCCCGACCTTCCTACCGGGAGTATCGAACTCTTTGTTACCGAGCTTCGGATTCTCAGTTCCGGCGAAACTACCCCGTTCGAAATTCGCGATGAGGCTCCTGTCCGCGAGGAACTCGCCCTCAAATATCGCTACCTCGACCTTCGGCGCCCGGCGCTCAACAACGCGATCGTCATGCGCCACCGTATCGTAAAGACAACGCGGGACTACTTCGACGAAAATCATTTTATCGATATCGAAACCCCGATGCTGATCCGCTCTACGCCGGAAGGCGCGCGCGACTATGTCGTGCCATCCCGTGTCCATCCCGGAAAATTCTACGCGCTTCCCCAGTCTCCCCAACTCTATAAACAGCTTCTGATGCTAAGCGGATTCGACCGCTATTTCCAGATCGCCCGCTGTTTCCGTGATGAGGACCTCCGCGCCGACCGCCAGCCGGACTTTACCCAGATCGACCTTGAAATGGCGTTTTTCGATATCGACGACATTATCGCGATGAACGAGGGCTATCTCAAGCGCGTTTTTAAGGAGATTCTCGATTACGATGTCAAACTCCCGCTCCGCCGCCTTACCTATGCCGATGCGATAAACCGCTTCGGTTCGGATAAACCCGATACCCGCTTTGGGCTGGAACTGGTCGACCTGACCGATATCGTGTCCGACTGTTCCTTCGAGGTATTTAAGGGAACAATTGCTTCCGGCGGAACCGTTCGTGCAATTAACGCTAAGGGACTTGCCGAAAAACTGTCCCGTAAAGAAATCGATAAACTGACCGAGTTTGTAAAAACCTACCGGGCAAAAGGACTCGCCTATACAAGAATTCTTGCCGATGGTGCTACGAGCAGCTTTGAAAAATTCCTGAGCGAGCCCCACGCCGCTGAAATCCGAAAAGCCTGCGGAGCCGAAGAGGGAGACGTCATCCTGATTGTCGCCGACAAGCCGTCGGTCGTTTTCGATACGCTCGGCGCGCTCCGCGTCGAAATCGCGAAGAAATTTGATCTCATCAACGAAGACGGTTTCGATATGCTTTGGATTACCGAATTCCCGCTGTTTGAGTTCTCCGAGGACGACGGACGCTATTACGCGAAACACCATCCGTTTACCGCGCCGATGGACGAGGACCTCGACAAGGTTGAATCCGATCCCGCAAACTGCCGCGCCAAAGCATACGATATCATTATCAACGGAAACGAAGCCGGCGGCGGTTCTATCCGGATCAACGACCCCGCGCTCCAGCGCCGTATGTTTAAAGCGCTCGGATTTACCGAAGAAGAAATGGAAGACCAGTTCGGCTTCCTTACAACAGCTTATTCCTATGGCGCCCCGCCTCATGGTGGCCTTGCCTATGGTCTCGACCGCCTTGTGATGATCATGCTCAAAAGAAAGAGTATCCGCGATGTCATCGCCTTCCCGAAGGTCCAGAGTGCGTCTGAACTGATGACGTCTGCGCCTTCCGAAATCAGCGAAAAACAGCTGCAGGAGCTCCATATAAAGCTCGCAGCCAAGGATGGAGAATAGCCATGCAATTGTTTCTGCACCGGAGCTGGGTCGAAATCGACCTCGATCATCTGGAGCATAACGTCAGGACGATCCGTTCGCTCCTCGGTGACGGAGTCGAACTGATGGCCGTTGTCAAAGCGGATGCCTATGGTCACGGTTCCGCTATGGTTGCCCATTGTCTCGAACGGTTTGGCGTCGACTGCTTCGGCGTCTCTAATATCAACGAAGCGGAAGTTTTGCGAAAAGCCGGCATCAAAAAACCGATTTTGGTTCTCGGCTTTACGCCTCCCGAGCTCGCTGTAAAACTCGCAAAACTCAATGTGATGCAGACGGTTCTCGGGCTCTCCTACGCGAAAAGTCTTTCCGCAGCTGCGGAAAAAGCAGCGATTACGATAAAAACCCATATCAAGGCCGATACTGGTATGTCCCGTCTCGGTTTCTTTGCGAAAGACCTCAATACTGCTGTATCTGAAATCGTTGAAACCGCCGCTCTTCCGAATCTTCGCGCAGTGGGGATCTATACCCATTACGCCGTCGCCGATGAACAGAACTCTTTCGGAAAAAGCTTTACCGACAACCAGCACGCGCTCTTCGCCCAGCTGATCTCGCGCCTTGCGCAACATGGGATCAACTTCCCGTCGGTTCATTGCTGTAACAGCGCCGGAACGGTTTTTTACCCCGAAAGCCACCATACTCTTGTGCGCGCCGGAATTCTCCTTTATGGGCTTTCTCCGACCAATGCGCCCATCTTTGGCCTCGATCTTCGTCCGGTTATGGCTCTAAAATCCTCGATCTCGCTCGTCAAGGAAGTTCCCGCCGGAAGCTGTATCAGCTACGGTTGTAGCTTCGTTGCAGAAACGCCGATGAAAATCGCTACGGTTCCCCTCGGCTATGCCGACGGTTACCCGCGCTCGCTGTCGGGAAACACAAAAATGCTCATTCACGGCAAGGCCGTGCCTGTTTTGGGAAGCATTTGCA
>CAZGYK010000162.1:0-3579 GCA_964530485.1 uncultured Oscillospiraceae bacterium | reverse complement strand
GAAATTCTTCTTGCTCAGGCGTTAAACGAAGGAAAACCGCAGAACATCGCCGAGAAGATGGTTGAGGGGCGCATTTCGAAGTACTATAAGGATGTTGTCCTTCTTGAGCAACCGTTCGTTAAAGATGATAAGGTTTCTGTTGGACAGTATGTTGCCAATATGGCAAAGCAGTTTGGCGGAGACATAAAGGTTGTTGCCTTTACACGTTACGAAAAGGGCGAAGGCCTTGAAAAACGCAGCGACAACTTCGCAGAAGAAGTCGCCAGCATGCAGCAATAGAGCCGAACCGGGCACGAAAGAGTGCCCGGTTTTTTTATGCCGTTTCATGCAATATGACTTTGACGGAACGGTTTACTTTATATCGGAATTAAGGTAAAATATTAAATAATGTGTTTGGGGTACTACTAAATCTTGTGGGTGAAGGGGAAATGGCCTATGCCAAAATACAAGAGGATACTGATAAAGCTAAGCGGCGAGGCGCTAGCGGGAGGAAAAGGGTTTGGTCTTGACTATGATACTGTTGTCGAGATCTGTAAAGCGATCAAAGAGGCAACCCATGTCGGAACCGAAATCGCGATTGTTGTCGGCGGCGGCAACTTCTGGCGAGGCGCTGAGAACCAAAAGATGGAACGCACAAGGGCAGACCATATGGGTATGCTCGCGACGGTAATCAACTCACTTGCGATCGCGGACGCGCTTGAACAGTTGGATGTTCCTGTCCGTGTACAGACGGCTCTCCCGATGCAGCAGGTTGCAGAACCATACATTCGCAACCGCGCGATTCGTCACCTCGAAAAGGGTCGCGTTGTCGTCCTTGCTTGCGGAACCGGAAATCCATATTTTTCGACCGATACGGCGTCGGCTCTCCGCGCGGCGGAAATTGGAGCCGATATTATTCTGAAGGCGACCCAGGTGGATGGCGTTTACGACAAGGACCCCAAAAAGTTTTCAGATGCGGTTCGAATTCCGCAGCTTACGTTTTCGAGAGTGTTGAATGAAGGATTGATGGTAATTGATTCTACCGCGGCGAGTATGTGCCGCGACAATAACATCCCTTTGCTTGTTTTTGATCTTGGAGATCCCAATAACATAGTTAAAGCCGTTCTTGGCGAAGATATCGGAACAATAGTGACTGAGGAGGGTAAATCATGAGCGATTACATAGCACCTTATAATGAAAAAATGGGGAAAACAATCGGGGTATTGAAAAGCGATTTGGCGGCGATACGTGCGGGGCGCGCGAATCCGGCAGTTCTCGATAGGATTACTGTTGATTATTACGGAACCCCAACACCAATCAACCAGATGGCGGCTCTTTCGGTTGCTGAGGCGCGTGTCTTGGTCATTCAGCCGTGGGATGCTTCGACCATCGGTACAATTGAAAAAGCAATTCACGCGTCGGATATCGGAATTAACCCGTCAAATGATGGTAGGGTTATCCGCCTCGCGTTTCCACAGTTAACGGAAGAACGAAGAAAAGATCTGGTTAAGGAAATTAAGAGCATCGGAGAGAATTCGAAGGTTGCGATCCGGGCAATTCGACGCGATGGAATTGAGAATTTCAAAAAACTCAAAAAGTCGAACGATTTGACAGAAGATGACCAAACGTTGCTCGAAAAAGATATTCAGGATTTGACAGATAAGCGGATCAAAGAGATCGATGACCTTGTTAAGGATAAAGAGAAAGAAATACTGGAGATTTAGTGTTTAAGAAGAAGTCAAAAAATCAGGAACGGATCATTCCGGCGCATATCGGAATCATCATGGATGGGAATGGTCGCTGGGCGAAAAAACGCGGCCTTCCCCGAACCGCAGGACATATGCGCGGCGCAGAGGTGTTCCAAAAAATTGTACGCTATTGTGAAAAAATCGGGTTAAAAGCGCTTACGGTTTACGCGTTTTCAACCGAAAATTGGTCGCGCCCGAAAGATGAAGTTGATTCGATTATGGCGCTGCTCAAGAAATATCTTGATGATGCATTTGGTTTCAAAGACGAGAACATAAAGATTGTCTTTATTGGGAACCGAAGCCGGCTTGATGAAACTATCGTTGCTTTGATGCAGGAAATTGAGGATGTGTCTAAAGACCATACCGGTCTGATTCTCAATGTCGCGATCAATTATGGCGGGCGTGAAGAAATTCTCAATGCCGGAAGAAAGATCGCGGAGCTTGCGCAGCGCGGTGAAGTATTGCCTGACGAGATAGATGAAGCATATTTCGAATCTCTTCTTTATACTTACGGTTCGCCTCCTCTAGACATGGTTCTTCGGCCAAGCGGAGAGCAGAGAATTTCGAATTTTATGTTGTGGCAGTGTGCTTATAGTGAGTTCATCTATATGAATACCCTGTGGCCTGACTTTACGGCAGACGATTTGGACCAGGCGATTGACGAATTCAACAGCAGGTCCAGACGTTTTGGCGGAATTTAGTAGAAAATCAAACAAAGGATGAATGGAAAACAGAATGAAGAAAAGGTTGATTTCAGCCGCTGTTGGGCTTGCCCTTTTGGCGGTCGTTCTTTTTTATTTTGATGGGATCTTTCTCAATTTAGTTTTATCGATCGTGGGGCAAATAGCCCTCTATGAGGCGGTAAAAGCATTTTGCGGAAAAATCAGACTTGGGATTTTCATTCCTTGTTCAATTTACTTTGTTTCCTATATGTTTTTTAATCCGTCGTGGCTCTATACGCTCATGCTGTTAATTTTCCTACTGTTCTGCGGGATGATGATGCCGAAAGAAAAAGTGAAGTTCCGCGACGCTTCCGGTGTTCTTGCGATTACAATGATTCTGACGTTTGGATTTACCTCGGTTCTTGCGATTCGCAACCTGAGCGCGAACCTGGCTGACCAGAGAATCATGTTCGCATTTGCGCTGGGGTTTGGCTGGATTTGTGATACCTTCGCGTTTACATTTGGAAAGCTCTTCGGGAAACATAAAATGAGCCCGAATATCAGCCCAAACAAAACAATCGAAGGCGCTGTTGGCGGTTTACTTAGCACAATGGTAGTAAGCGCAGGCGTATACGCCATCTACACAGCATTTTGTTCCGACACGTCCATTTTCTTTGGAAAAACAGAATTGATTCATTATCTGTTTTTTGCTGCGGCCGGATTGGTAGGAGCTTTTGTTGGGTTGATAGGCGATTTAGCGTTCTCGTATATCAAACGCGAATGTGGCTTAAAAGATTTTGGCAATATTATGCCTGGGCATGGCGGCGCGCTTGACCGGGTTGACAGCGTGTTGTTTACTTCGGTTTTTGCGTCATTTGTGTTTGTAGTATATAAACTGTTATTCGTTTTGGGGTAGGATATGTCCACGAAGACACTTAGTATTTTGGGATCTACTGGGTCAATTGGAACGCAGGCTCTCTCGCTGGTTGAGAACCTCGGGATTACGGTTACAGCGATATCCGGATATTCCAACGTGAAGCTTCTCGAAGAACAAGCACTGCAGTTTCATCCAGAGATGGTCTGCGCCGTAGAGGAAAATGCCGCGAAGGATCTTCGAATTAGACTTGCTCATACCGGAATAAAAGTTTTATCCGGGAACGAAGGCCTAACAGAAATTGCTCGGGAATCAA
>CAZGYK010000161.1:0-3605 GCA_964530485.1 uncultured Oscillospiraceae bacterium | reverse complement strand
TGTGTTCCGACATTACAATTCAGGAAAATGGAAGACAACATTCACAGCGCACTCCGAAGCATAAATCGAATAAGAAAGGACGGCACATCGCCGTCCTTTTTTAATTTATAAGTTCGGTTGAATGCTCAACTTCTTTACAGCTTCTTTTTCAGGAAAATGCTCTATCCCCTCATTCCTTTAGGGGACTCGCGACTGTATCGCTCGGCTTAAAGTCCCAATCAACGGTTCAGTTTTATTCAAAAAAACAAAATAAAGACCGGTTTTCTAGTTGGGAATGATATGGTATAATAACCAAATAAGCTGATTTGTAACAGACGGGCGCCGCTATGCGGAGCGGTACCGGTCTTTTCGTTCTTTCAAATAGACAAATTGATGAGCGGCAGGGGTAACAGTATGGAGCGTCTTTCGGTCGGCGCCTGTCTTGGGCAGCACTATAATGACAGGGCTTCAGCGCTTTCGGGAAAATCAAAAAAAGAAAAGGCGATCGCGCTAAAGCGCGTGGATCGCAATTTTCATTTTGACCTCGATGGAAACGCTCCTTCGGCCAGCGAATTGGAGAAGGTTGGTTTTCCAATTGAGATCGCGAAGGAAGATCAAGCACGGCTCTTTTTTGCCGGTTTTGCCGGATTGCCGAAACAGGAGGACTGCGATACGGTTCTTCGGATAGACGGAACATTTGCTGCCGCGGAAATTTATCTTAACGGGGAACTAACGGCAGTTGTAGAACATGTTTTGATGTATGTGGATGTCAGGGTTGAACTTCAGGCAGGAAACGGGAACAAACTCTTTCTTCGGTTGAGGGATCATCAAGTCCCGGAGCCGGATAGTATCCGATCGGTCAACCTACTTTCTCTTCCGAAGTCGCGGATTGACGATCTTTATCTTCGCAACCGGATGATGCCGGAAAAAGCGGAACTGTTGGCGGACGTCGTTGTAACGGCCGGGGATGTTGCGGCCGCGGTCGGCGGGAGCATTTCAGTATCGCTGATTGACGATGCCGGAACGGAAATTGCGAAATCGAGCACCCCGGTACCGGCGTTTCGAAGAAATCACTGGGCTACGGTTCGCGCCGTTCTTGCGGTAGAATCTCCGCGCCTCTGGAGCGTGGACGACCCTTACCGCTATACCGTCTTAATCGAATTTTTCCGTACCGACGGAAGCATAGCCGATGTTCGGGCTCTTCCCTACGGAATACGTGAATTGAAGCTGACACGGTTTAACAGAAAGACCGGGCGTGCCCCGCATCTTTTGCTCAACGGATTTCCGATGTTTCTGAAGGGCGCGGTTGTGTGGAACCAGAATGTATCGCTAGTAGATGATTTGAAGCGGCTTGGTTTTAACGCGATCCGTCTGGTTGGAGCACCGGATCTTTCCTTTGTTGAAGCGTGTGATGCCGCAGGGATGCTTTTGATGTGTGAGGCGGTGTTTGCCATTAAAGCAAACCCGAAACAGCGAAGAAGAAAGAAAGAGAAACTACCGGATCCGCTCGACCGGCCTATGGCTTTACTCGGAGAGATGGTTTCGCGGCTTAAAAATTCAGCTTCGGTTTTTTGTTGGTCGCTCGGAAGCCGCGGCCCGTTTGGAAACGGGGTTCTACGGGAGTTTGTCCGTTCGATGGACGATACAAGAGCGATACAGTGCGAAGGGGATTTTCGTTTTGTAGCGAGCGATTTCTTTTCTCCCTCCGACTGTGGGATGAACGAACTTTCGGTGATTGCGGAGAAAAAGACTGTGACTGACGGAAAGCTACTCGGGCTTCGAGTTCCATTTTCGCGTTACATGCATCGTCCGCTGTTGCTTTGCGAAGCGTCAAAAGATGATATGGAAACATTGAAGAAAAAAATTCAGGCTGCGATGCGGATTGATCATGTTCTCGGCATCTTCGTCGACATCGGGGAGCCAACGGATCTTTCGGAATTAGAAGGCCTATTCCCAGAGGAAAGCAATGAGACAGGGGACTTGACATGAATAAAGCCAGGCTGATGAAAATCAGGGAAATCGTCAAAAAAATGAGCCTTTCGGAAAAAGCGCGTATTTGCTCCGGGTCGGATTTCTGGCATACGGAGGCTTTTTCGCGCCTTGGGATCCCGTCGATCATGATGGCGGATGGACCGCATGGGCTTCGCAAGGAGAAAAAGACCGGTGGGGGAAATCTCGGGGAGAGTTATCCTTCGACATGTTTTCCGACAGCGTCGGCATTGGCTTGCAGCTTCGACCGGGAGCTTATAAAAGAAGTTGGAAACGCGATTGCGCATGAGGCGGCCAGCCGCGACGTTTCGATTGTTCTTGGCCCTGGAATCAATATTAAGCGCTCGCCGCTCTGCGGGCGAAACTTTGAATATTTCAGCGAAGATCCTTATCTTTCCGGAGAACTCGGTTCCGCTTGGGTCGAAGGGGTTCAGTCGAGAGGCGTAGGGGCTTCGGTAAAGCATTTCGCGGCAAACAACCAGGAGAATAAACGGTTTATTTCCAACAGCTGCGTCGATAGGCGTGCGCTTGAAGAGATTTATCTCGAAGGGTTCCGGCGCGTTGTGGAACAGGCAAAACCCTATACCGTTATGAGTTCCTATAATATGGTCAACAACGAATATGCCGGAGAAAGCGAGTTCCTTTTGACGCAGAAACTGCGAAAGGAATGGGGTTTTTCGGGGATCGTCGTCAGCGATTGGGGCGCGGTCAACGACCGCGTAAAGGCGCTGAAGGCCGGTCTTGATCTTGAGATGCCGGGAAAGACAAGCGACACGGCGGCGGATATTATTGCCGCGGTTCGCGCCAAACGACTTTCGCGGGAAGTACTTGACGAGACAGTTCTGCGAATTCTTTCGGTAGTCGGGGAATGCGAACAAAACCGGATGGTCAGCGGCGCTGTCGATTACGAAGCACATGATATGATTGCGCGAAGGGCTGCTGCGAATTCAATTGTTCTTATGAAAAACGAAGGCAACTTCCTGCCGTTCGACGATGGAAAGCTGTTCGCGGTTATCGGGCATTACGCGAAAGAGGCGCGCTATCAGGGAACCGGGAGCAGCAGGATCAATCCGGCGAAGCTGACTTCGGCATTGGACGAACTTGACGCGCGGAAAATATCCTATCTCTATGCAGAAGGATGTAACGCCGACGGGACAACAAACGACCTTTTGGTCGGAGAGGCGAAACGTGTTGCTGAAGAGGCGGGGCGCGCTGTCATTGTCGCCGCGCTTCCGGATATTATTGAGAGCGAAGGGTTTGACCGGGAGAATATGCGTCTCTCGGACGGAGTGTTAAAACTGGTTGACCAGGTTGCTTCGGTATGCGACAATCTTGCGATTGTACTGATGCTCGGGTCTCCGGTTGAATTGCCGTTTGAAAATCGAGTCAAATCCATTTTAACCTGCTATCTTGGAGGGCAGGCGGTAGGGCCGGCCTTGGTCGACGTAATTACCGGTATGGTTACCCCGGGAGGAAAGCTCCCCGAGACATGGCCGAAAAAGCTGTCGGATACGCCTTGCTATGCCTACTACAATAAAGGCAGAAAGCACGCCGAGTACCGAGAGGGGATCTATGTCGGTTATCGGTATTACGACGCGGCGGAAATCGAGCCGCTCTATAGCTTCGGACATGGTCTC
>CAZGYK010000160.1:0-3732 GCA_964530485.1 uncultured Oscillospiraceae bacterium | reverse complement strand
CAGTCAATAAAATAAAGCGTTGTCTCGGTTGCCAGAAAATTGACCAGTATCGACAAAGTGTTGATAAAACTGATCAAGCAGAGGATTAAGCTCATCCCATAAGTCTTATGAACTATTTTTCGATTCTGGTACTGGAGGAATTCGACTCTATCCTCTTTTGCTACCGGTTGAATAAAATCTTTTATTTTGTAAAATCCTTGAATATTTAACACCTGTCTTCTTTCTGGTTTTCAGTAGGAAAACATTATAACATAAAATGTAAATATATGACGATTTTTTGCTTTGTTTTTTTGAACAGAATAAAACTTTGTTTACGTTGCTTTTCGCTTATGATAAAATAGAGAACAAAATTACTCTAGGAGCGCTTATGAGAAAAAAACGTATTGGTATCGTCGGATATGGCAATATTGGCAGAGGTGTTGAAAAGGCGGTCAATGCCGCTCCGGACATGGAACTCGTAGCCGTTTTTACCCGCAGAAATCCCGACGATTTTCAGATTGCAACTAAAACTGCTCTCGTCCTTCCGATGGAAGAGGCAATCAGCCGAAAAGGTGAAATCGACGTTATGATTTTGTGTGGCGGATCATCTTCCGATCTCCCCGAACAGGGTCCTTTTTTCGCGAAGCATTTTAATACAGTAGACAGTTTTGATACCCACGCGAAAATTCCAGAATATATGGAAAAATTGGACAATGCGGCCAAAGCTACAACCGCCGTTCTTTCAGCAGGATGGGATCCGGGTCTTTTCTCTATCATGCGTTCTCTGATGGGTTCAGTTCTTCCTGACGGGAGCAGCTATACTTTCTGGGGAAGAGGTGTCTCTCAGGGACATTCCTTCGCAATTCGCCATATAGAGGGTGTATTAGACGCCGTTCAGTATACCGTACCGATAGATAAAGCTGTCAATGCTGCCCGGTCAGGGAACCGCCCCGAGCTCTCAACAAGAGAGAAGCATCTTCGCGAATGCTATGTTGTCGAAAAAGAAGGTGCGGATAAGGAACGAATCGAGCGCGAAATCAAATCCATCCCAAACTATTTTGCAGACAATGATACGACAGTCACTTTCATTTCAATGGATGAACTCAAGAAAAATCATTCAACAATGCCTCATGGCGGCTTGGTCCTTCGCAGTGGTAATACCGGGAACAACCACCACGTTATGGAGTTTTCGCTGAATCTTGAATCGAACCCGGAGTTCACGGCAAGCGTTTTAGTCGCTTATGCCCGCGCCGCCGCCCGGCTCTCGGACGAAAAAATCTTTGGTGCGAAAACTGCTCTCGACATCCCGTTAACCTATTTGTCCCCAGAAAGTCGTAACGACCTAATTAAAAACTTACTATAGCCGCAAACCACGAGTGAAAGCTCGTTGAGAACCATGAATTTCATAAAAATGCTTTTTTTACCAAATTTTGTTTCCCTGTTGTGTTTTTAGCCGATATTAGGTAGAATTAGGTTTGTGATATTTGTATATATAAAGTGAGGTTATTATGGCAGAGTTTACATTTGAAATTGCAGAACAAATTGGCGTCCTTTCCGCGAACTCCAACGGATGGAGCCGTGAAGTCAACATGGTGAGCTGGAATGGCAGAGATCCGAAGCTGGATATTCGCGATTGGGCTCCAAATAACGAAAAAATGGGTAAAGGTATTTCACTTTCCAGAGAAGAAGCGAAAGCGTTAAAAGAAATCCTGAACCAGATTGAAGATTTATAAGCATGTCTATCTATAAAGACAGATTTGTCGGCCTTTGTAAAGGGAAAATCAAACGAGACGGAATTGATGAGTTGCTGGAATGGCTCGATTCAACCGATTTTTTTACCGCCCCTGCCAGTACCCGGTTCCATTATGCTTTTCGTGAAGGTCTCGTGCGCCATTCTCTCAACGTTTATGACGTCATGTCGTCGCGAACCTACGCAGACGGTATCGTTGAACCGGAAGAATGTGTTGCGATCGTATCTCTGTTACACGACGTATGCAAATCCCGCTTCTATAAAGAGACGACCCGAAATGTAAAGAACGAGATAACCGGCGCCTGGGAGAAAGTTCCCTATTACTCTATCGATGACCAGTTCCCTTTTGGCCATGGTGAGAAGTCCGTTTACCTGATTGAGCGTTTCATGCGTCTCAAGCCACACGAGGCCGTTGCAATTCGGTGGCATATGGGTGGTTTTGACGATAACGCAAAGGTAGGCGGATATACCGTCGCTGACGCATTTAAGAAATATCCTATTGCTGCTAAGCTTCATCTCGCAGATCTTGAAGCGAGCTACCTTCTCGAAAAAGATACCGAAGAATAAGAAGAGCCGTTCTGTCAAAGACAGAACGGCTTATTTTATTCGAAATAGGATGAAAGAAGCGCGTTCACCCAGCCGTGACATCTCCGCTCCCGCTAAGGGAAATCGGTTCACCCAAATAGGTCGGGTTCGGCTGAAAGATGACCATAAAGAAATCTTTTACGCGAGCGAGTACTTCCCTCATTTCATTGTACTCAATTCCCGGGTAAGACGACAGATCTGACGACACCCCATATGCCTCCAATCCAAGCCGCTCCGCAATGTAAACCGCTCTGGAAAGATGAAATTCCTGCGTCACAACTATGATCTTCTTCGCACCAAAAATCTCCTTCGCCCGAACCATGCTTTCATAGGTAGAAAAACCCGCATGATCCATAAAGATATCCTCCGACGGGACGCCGTATTTTATGGCATAATCCTTCATGACATTGACTTCGTCATAGTTCTTACGCCCGTGGTCTCCGCTCATGATGATCTTTTCGGACGCTCCTGCTTCATACAGCGCAACTCCAGTTCGAATCCGGTGATCTAACATACGCGAGGGCGTGTTCTCGTCCCAAATCCCGGCTCCAAGAACGACAATACAGTCCGCGTCAATTTCTTCGCATTGCTCAACTGTACGAAGATCCGCCTTCACATAGGATTTGACATGGATATTGATAAACAGCGTGCCCATTCCAACGAAAAAAAAGAAAAAAAGCGAAATCAAAAGCAGTCTTTTGAACCACTTCTTTTTTTTCGTTTTGTTCTTTTTGAAGGACAACCTGTTCTCGTCCCCATTGGTACGAATCTCTTTTTTCTCTCTTTTCATCTTCCATCCCTGATAAAAAACTCCGTAGCTACCCGCCGCGGAGTTTTCATTCTTAGTATTTATATCTTGGGTTTTGCGGATACGGGTCGCGATATTCTTTGCGAGGAGTTAGGTCAACTTCATAATTTTGTGCTGCCGGCATACGCTCTTGCTCGCGCATCCTCGTCGCATTGACATCATTTCCATAAACCGGTTGATACTGCTGCGCAGTCGGGCTCTGATAGTAGCTCGCTGTCTCTTCCGCTCGATAGGAGGGCTGGTATACAGGCCTGCGCCCGGCTTCGGAAGGATAGTATGACCGTGTATCCATATCGGGAACAGGATTCCCATATCGATTGTCTAAAGAATACCGCTCTTCTTGGTTTTGCGGGGGGGTGTATGTCGGCGCCGGCTCTCGGTATTGTTGAGCGTAGTCCGGCTGGTAGGTATTCTGAGAAACAGGCTGATCGCGATAGCTGCCGTAAGATGATGACGCTGCCATGCTCTGATAATACTGGGCAGCACGTTCCCGCTCAACCCTTTCACGTTCTTCTCTTAGTTTTCTCTGTTCGTCTAAAAATGCTTCATATTCTGCTTCACGTCTTGCCTTTTCACGTTCAGCAGCTTCTTGTTCTGCCGTCTGCTTCGT
>CAZGYK010000159.1:0-3746 GCA_964530485.1 uncultured Oscillospiraceae bacterium | reverse complement strand
ATCTATCGTCCCGACGCTGATTTTTCTGATCTTCCGCATTACCATTACGGCGGGATGTGGCAGCGTCAGCTTCATATTTACCAGCTTCCGTTCTATTACATCGATTACTGTCTCGCGCAGTATGTTGCCGCCTGTTTCTGGGCGAAGATGCTCGGCGACAGGGAAGAGGCATGGAAGGTCTATCTTGACCTCGTAAAGAAGGCCGGGACAAAAGATTACGTAACGCTCGTAAAAGAAGCCGGGTTTAAGACGCCGTTTGAAAAAGACAGCCTGAAAGAGATTTCGGAAACGGCGTTAAAATACCTCGACAGTCTCGAAGACAAAGTTCAATAACCAACTACGACAATACTAGACACCTTGGCAAAAACGCAACCATCAGAGATCGGAACGCGGCTGCATCGCTGCGGCCGCGTAATCTAACTAAGGGAGAGTTTTAGTCAGAGATGAATGGAAACGTGATTGTAGGGCAGTCGGGTGGGCCGACAGCAGTTATTAACGCAAGTCTTGCCGGCGTATATGACGCGGCAGTCAGGCTAGGGGCCAAAAAAGTATATGGCATGCTTCATGGGATTCAGGGATTATTAAGAGGCAATTATATCGACATGGGGGACTATGTCAAAGATGAGATGGATCTGGAACTTCTCAAACGGACTCCTTCCGCTTTTCTTGGTTCCTGCCGGTATAAGCTTCCGCGCGTAGAGGACGACGAAGCGGTTTACGAGAAACTCTTTGCGACTCTCGCGGAATTGGATATTTGTTATTTCTTCTATATCGGTGGAAATGATTCGATGGACACCATCGACCAGTTGGCGGTTTACGCACAGAAAATAGACAGCCATATCCGGTTCGTTGGAGTTCCGAAAACGGTTGACAACGATCTTGTCTGTACCGATCATACGCCGGGATTTGGAAGTGCGGCGAAGTATATCGCGGCGGCTACTAAAGAACTGATTCGCGACAACAGGGTCAACGACCAGGACGTTGTTACAGTTCTTGAAATTATGGGGAGGGATGCCGGTTGGCTGACCGGGTCTTCCGCGCTTTGCTGCAGCGGGGACTGCGACGGACCGGACCTCATCTACCTTCCCGAAATCGCGTTTGACATCGACGCGTTTTTAAAGAGCGTTTATGAGAAGCAGAAAAAGCACCGCGCGGTTGTTGTTGCGGTTTCGGAAGGGATTCGGACGAAGGACGGGAAATACGTTTGTGAATACTCCGGATCTTCGAGAAGCGTTGACGCATTCGGGCATAAACAGTTGACCGGGACTGCGCGCGTTCTTGCCGACGTTGTCGGAGAAAACATGGGCTGTAAGGTTCGGGCGGTTGAGTTCAGCTCACTTCAGCGCTGCGCTTCACATCTTGCATCTTTGACCGACATGGAGGAGGCTTTCCTCGTTGGCGAAGAGGCGGTTAAGGTTGCGCGCGACGGGATGACGGGAAAGTTTATTCAGCTCAACCGGACCGGGGAAGATCCTTATATTTGTGAACCCGGGATCTGCGACGTCGGGCTTGTTGCAAACCGGAAGAAAGACGTTCCGAAGGAATGGATCAACGAGGAAGGCAACTACGTCACAAAGGACTTTATTGCCTATGTCATGCCGCTGATTCAGGGAGAAGTGATTCCGATTATGGAAAACGGGCTTCCGAAGCATATTCCGAATATCAAGCATCCGTCAAGAAGATAACAAAAGAGGAGGGCATTTGCCCTCCTCTTTTTTAGAGAAACCTTATTTGAGACAAAATAGAAGGCATAGGCAAGGATAAAAGCATCTACTAGCCTATGTGCCTTTCATTTTGGTCTTTGAAAGAGCTTGATTGCAGAGTTCATAAAATGTTTTATCCTGCGTCACAGGATGTGGCATGGAACTCCTTGACGGCTATCCTGCAAACAGGTACAATTGATTTGGCTTATTCAAGCGTCGTTGAATAGCTGGAAAATGGATTTAATAAAGGATGGACCGCGATGTTTCAAAGGGATATGGCCGGTGTGTTATTGGCCTCGGGCTACCCGAATAAAACCCGCGAAGTCAAGTATTTGATGAAGCTGGGCAGGTCGAACGTCATTGAACGCGCGACCGAGTCGATGATACTTGGCGGAATCTATAATCTTTTGCTGGTTACGGGAGAGAATCATAATCTTTTATTGCGGGACTATCTCTATCAAAACGACGTCAGGGTTGTCGGACATGAGGGAGAGGAAGATGATTTGACCTCGGCAGTACGCGCCGGCGTTGACGCTCTTCCGCGCAACATCGAAGCGTTTGCATTGATGCCGGCCGACTGTGCCGCAGTTAACCCGGAAACGATGATTGAGATGATTCGTTTTTTTAAGGAAGAGGTTCCGAACGCCGATGTTCTTGTCCCGGTTCTTGCCGGCAAAGATGGCTTCCCGGTACTTTTTTCCGCAAAACTGATTCCTGAGATTTTATCGGAAACCAATCGGTTTCCGTTTGGAATAGAGAGCATGATCGAACACTTTTCCTCGCGCTGTTACCGGATGCCTGTAACAGATGACGGGGTTGTGAGAACGATCGACACGATGTCGGATTTTTACTTGATGGAATGGCAGTCGGAGGACTATGATCTATCCAATCCGATGGTTGGACACCGGCTTTTGAACCGCGAGAATATTCCGGAGCATATCAAAGAGCACTGCCGTTTTGTTGCGGAAATCACGAACGTAATCGCCAATGAACTATATTTAAGAAAGGTCGACATCGACCGGGACGCCGCCGGATGCGCGGCATTGCTTCACGATATCAAACGCCTCGAACCCGACCACGTTCTTGCAGGAAAGCGGTTTGCGTTCGATCACGGATTGCCGAGGGCGGGCTCGATCATCGGTTCACATATGGGACGCGGGATTGACGACAGGGTACTCGGGGAAAAAGAGGTTGTCTTTTTAGCGGATAAATATGCGTTTGAAGATATCCTTGTATCGTTGGACAGGCGGTTTGACCGGGCGGAGCATAAATATCGCCAAGACGGACCTCGGCTTGCAAGCGTCAAGCAGGCGCATATGATGGCGAAGACAATTCGCGGAAATATCGACCGGCTGATCAAGGAGCCGCTCGACATAGTACTGAAAAAGAGGCTTGGATAGAAAAAACCTCCCATTCAAAGGGAGGGGTAGTTCTGTTTATATGAGGATTGTAGTATGAAGGAGCAGTATCCGTATATCATTGGTTGGTGCAAGCATTGTGATCAAGGGTGGCTCGAAATCGATAAGAAGGTTTTGACGAATGATTTATTGATTCGCTGCGAAGAATGTGAAGTAAGGTTTCCAACACCGGAGGATGCATTAGAGAATAAAAACGGGTATATTGACTTCGACGAGCAAATCACAGATGCAACTCTTGAAGAAATCAAGGAAAAAGGGTGGTTCCCATATCTTCGAAAAGAACCGTTCAATGGATATCTGTTCGAAGGGTAAAAATTTGAATATTAATATTAAATCCACCCGAAACCGGGTGGATTTTTTTGTATCAGTCGAGGGTATAGTCAACGGCGTCGAGAATTTCTCCGTCTTTCAGGTAGACGCGGGGGATACGGCGGGAGATTCCACAGCAGAGCTCGTAGTTGATCGTTCCGGAGAGGCCGGCGAGGTTATGAAGCCCGATTGGGGAGTTGCCGCCAAAAAAGGTTACGACATCGTTCTCTTTGACATCGAGGCCGGTAACGTCCAGCATGAGCTGATCCATACAGATTGTTCCGACGATCGGTACGAGCTTGCCGCTGACATACGC
>CAZGYK010000158.1:3043-3758 GCA_964530485.1 uncultured Oscillospiraceae bacterium | reverse complement strand
GAAAGAGGCTGTTGGTAGCGACGTTGTCGGCTTCCGTGAAATTCTTTTCTCCGAGACGTCGCGAAAGCAATGAGTTTACCCCAACGCCGGTCCCGATCGCTACGGCGATCATCATCATTTGTACCGGAAACGCAATCGATGTCGCGGTAAGCGCTTCCTCGCTCAGCTGTGAAACATAAATTCCGTCAATAATGTTATATAGCGCCTGAATCATCATCGACGCCATCATCGGAACAGCCATTGAAAAGAGCAGCTTTCCGACCGGCATAACGCCGAGTTTGTTTTCTTTCTTACCTTCCACCAATACCCTCACTTGTCCTCGTAACGCTCCGGTATTCTGCCGCGAACCGCTCCGATACCCATTCTAGGAACCCACAATTTGATTACGATGTTCCAGCACATTGTTTTAGAATACCCCGAAAAAAAAATAATGTAAAGGGTCTAAGGGTTCTTTTCGCTATACCGTTCCGCTCAATCTCCGTCATCCGGCCTCCCTATTCCGCGAATCATTTCTTCCGAACGATTACATATAAAAAGAGAGAGGGACAAATCCCTCTCTCTTTGCTATTCATTTCTTAAAGCTCTGCCATCCAGAGTCCGTGCAGGTTACAAAATGCATACGCCGAAAGCGGTTTATCCCCTTCAACCAGACTAAAGCTGACCTTCGGTTCTTCACCCGGCTTAAGCGCCTTGCGCTGTCCGCCCTTTTCGGTGT
>CAZGYK010000158.1:0-3033 GCA_964530485.1 uncultured Oscillospiraceae bacterium | reverse complement strand
TAGATCCATTCAATATAGTGCTCGGGAAGCATCGGATGCGCAACGCTTCCGACCGCTACATGAACAAGGTTTCCCTCTACGGTAATAACCGGAACATGCTTTTCCGCCGCAGCGTCGGTCGATCCTGGGACAAGAAGCTCCATCGGCTGACCGCAGCAGACCAGTTCTCCTCCACCATTTTTGATCAGGCCAACCATGTTTCCACAAAGATTACAACGATAAAACTTGACTTCCATACTGAAAATTCCTTTCCGGCAATGCGCCTGAATCTCTATAACATAATTATTTGCAATCCCTTTAATTATTATACCATATTAGTGTATTGGAGCCAAGACATCGCGGCATCTAATCTAGTTTTTTCATACGTTCTTTCGTTGCCACGACGTTGTTTTTCGTATTCTATCACCAAATCATTTGCATTTTCTTGTGCTGTATGGCATAATACTGATGTCTTTTTTTACAATTAACGTAGTTAATGAATACCGTAACACTGAGACGGACATATCTTGAAAGTGGTTCCGGCAAATCTTATTCATTTTTCAGAATGACAAGCTAGGAGTTGATAAGCCCGATGGCGACAGACAGTATCCCCCGAAGTATTCTAGTCATTACTTTTGTTCTTTTTTCTGCCTTTTTTTCAATGGCGGAAACTGCGTTTTCCCATTGTAACCGCATCCGTATGAAGGTGTTAAGCGATGACGGGGACAAGCGCGGTAAACGCGTCGTCTGGATTCTCGGGCAGTTCGACCGGACGCTGGTCACCATCTTAATTGGTAATAACATTGTCAACGTTGCCGGTTCTGCTATCGCAACGGTGCTCTTTGTCGGTTGGTTCGGCGATTCCGGGCCGCTTCTCTCTACAATTGTCATGACGCTGCTCATCTTTTTGTTCAGCGAAACAATACCAAAAAATATCGCAAGGGTAAACAGCGATGCTGTTTCTCTTGCGTTTTCTATGCCAATAACCTTTTTAATCTATCTGTTTACTCCTTTAGAATACATCTTTATCGGAATCGCAACCGGCGTCAAAAAGATGATTGGAGCGAAACAGACCCCAACCATGACCGAAGACGAGTTCTCTACTTTTATCGAGTCGGTCGAAGAGGAGGGCATCCTTGAGCCTGACGAGAGTAAGATCATTCGTTCCGCGATTGAGTTCGGCGACAAAACGGTGAGCGAGATCATGCGACCGAATTCGGAAATTGTCGCGATCGAAAAGAACGCCAAAAAGGATGAAATCAAAGAAGCACTTCTCAACGGGCGCTTTTCCCGCGTCCCGGTCTATGACAAAGACATTGACCATATCATCGGAATTCTGCAAACAAGGGCATTTCTCCAAAGCCTGATTCGCAATAAACCGTTCCCGATCGTGAAAAATCTTCTGCCCGCAAGCTATGTCAATCCCGATATGCGGATCAACGACGTTTTCGAGATGATGAGCCGCCAGAGAAGCCATCTCGCGGTGGTACGAAAAACTGGAAAAACGCTCGGAATTATAACGATGGAAGATATCCTCGAAGAAATTGTCGGCGACATCTACGACGAATTCGACGATGTTACTTTGGAACCCGCTTTCCTGGAAGGGGGTGCCCCGAATGAGTAATGCCGTGACCTTCGTAAGCTTGTTCCTTCTACTGCTTCTCTCGGCCTTCTTCTCTTCAACCGAACTCGCGCTCGCGTCGGCAAGCCGGGTCCGTCTGAAAATGGCGGCGGAAGAGAAGAACAAAAAAGCAATCGTCGCCCAAAAGCTTCTCGACGACTATACGAAAACCCTCTCAACCGACCTCTTTGTCAACAACCTCGTCAATATCGCGCTTACCGCGATCGCGACCTCCTATGTGCTCGATACGTTCGGAGCCAAGTACGAGGTCATTTCAACCATAGTTGTAACGGTCGTCATCCTGCTGATCGGCGAAATCCTTCCGAAAGTCCTCGCTACCGAATATGCCGACACAGCTGTTCTTCTGATCGCCCGTCCGTTCCAGGTTGTCAAAACGATCTGCTCTCCTCTGGTTTCCGCCGTCACTTTTCTGGTCGAAAAAATGGAGCCATGGTGGACGCCGAAACAACCCGAACCGACTGCGACGGTTGAAGAGCTGTCCGAGCTTCTCGAGACAATCGAAGACGAAGGAGTCTTTACCGAAACTGAGAGCGAGCTGATCAAATCGGCGATAGAATTTACCGACGCTGATGCCCACGATATTATGACCCCGCGCGTCGATATGATGGCGTTTGATATTGAAGATGGCCTTAGCGAACTGCTGTCAAACGACGATATTCTAAGCTATTCGAGAATTCCGGTCTACCGTGAAAATATTGATAGTATCATCGGCGTCCTCCCGACCAAGAGCCTGATGCGCGCAATCATTGAAAATGAGCAAAAATCAAACGACGTGATCGATCTTGAATCCCTCCTGATGCCGGTCGTGTATGCCCATATGACCCGAACGATATCTTCAATTCTGACAGAGTTTCGAAAAAAACACCTTCAGGTCGCAATTGTTGTCGACGAATTTGGCGGAACGATGGGAATGCTGACGCTTGAAGACGTCTTTGAGGAAATCGTCGGCGATATCTTCGACGAAACCGACGATATCGAAGAAGAGGTAATTGAACAGCCCGACGGAAGCTACGAAGTCGACGGAAGTACAAATATTCTCGATTTTTTCGGCGAAATCGGTTACGACCCGAAGGATTTCGAGTCCGACTATACGACGGTTGGCGGCTGGGCAACCGAAGTGCTCGACCGTTTCCCGGAACCGGGCGATCATTTCGAATACGGGCGCCTTGACGTAACCGTGACCGAAGCCCAGACAATGCGCGTCGAAAAACTAAAAATCATCCTGAATCCCGATCCGGAGGAAGAGGACGAAGAATAATCCCGAAACACGTTGCTCTTCCGGGAAAAAAATGAATATAAAAAGCTGAGAGATACATCTCTCAGCTTTTTGATTGTTTTCTCATATTTGAAGAATTTATATAGTCAGTCAATTTCAAAACGCTAAAGCGTTTTGAAACGCACGCCAAAGGCGT
>CAZGYK010000157.1:0-3796 GCA_964530485.1 uncultured Oscillospiraceae bacterium | reverse complement strand
TGTTGTATCAAGTGCAGCGCAAGGAGCTTCCTTAATTGCTGACAACCAGCCGCGCCTCGTTGATCGAGAGTTTCAAAACCTTCGATACGCCCTCTTCCTGCATGGTGACTCCGTAGAGAACGTCGGCAGCTTCCATCGTTCCGCGGCGGTGGGTAATCGAGATAATTTGGGTATTTTCTACGAGTCTCGAAAGATAGCCCGCAAACCGGGAAACGTTGATTTCGTCAAGCGCGCTGTCGATTTCGTCCAACACACAGAACGGCGCCGGATTCACTTTGAGAATTGCAAAATAAAGTGCGATCGCAACAAGCGACTGTTCTCCGCCCGAAAGTGACGCGAGATTCTTGATCAATTTTCCGGGAGGCTGAACGTCAATTTCAATTCCGCTTTCGAGGACATCCGATTCGTCCGACAGCGAGAGGCTTGCGCTTCCGCCGGAGAACATCTCAACGAAAACGCTTCCGAAATGCCGGTTGATCTCCTCAAAACTTTTGATAAAGAGCGTCCGCATCTCCACGGTCAGGCTGTCTATGAGCGTAATCAGCTGTTTCTTTGACAGCTCAACATCCTCAACCTGGTCTTTTAAGAACACATACCGCTCGCTGACTTCCTTATACTCTTCAATCGCCCCGACATAAACCGTCCCTAGCGCCCTGATTCTATTTCGAAGCTGGCCTACCGACTGTCTTAGCGCCGAAATTGAGGTAAACTCTACCGCTATTTCCTGCGCCTCCGCCCGTGTCAGTTCGTAATCTTCCCAAAGCCTCGTGACCGCGTTGTCGTAGTCCTTCTGAAGCGCAATTTTGCGCTCTTCCAAACGGGAAATCTCTTTCGCGATGTCTTCGCGGGCTTTTGTCTCGTCGTTTTGACCTTCGCGCATATCGTTGTTCTGCTTGTCGAGCGTCATCCGTTCGTTGACCGCGTTATCGATATCGTTGCGAAGTGTCAGAATTCGGTCCCGCTTGGTCAAAAGCTCCTGTTCCTTCTCCGTGTGTTCCTGCTTTCGCGCCTCGTTCAACTTTTCAATTTCGCCGATGGTAAACTCAATATTCCCGGCCCGCCCAAGTTCGTTATTCTTCTGGGCGTCGAGCGCCTGAAGACCTGCGTCGAGATTTTCGATATCCTTGACCTTCTCCATCCGCTCAACCTTTTGCTCGGAGAGCTGTTCGGTCAACCGGCTTCTTCGTTCCATAAATTCGCCGCCGACGGCGAGCGCGTCAGTTTCGCTGCTTTCAAGTGCCGCGATGCTGAGCTCAACAACCCCGAGCGCGGCCATCGCAACCGACGCTTCCTCCCGGAGTTTTTCTGCCCGTTCCCCGGAAAGCGCGATCTCATTTTCTGCCGCCGATACTGCGCGCGACGCATTCTCTGCCTCCGACCCAAGATAGCGGAGTTCCGATTCAATTCTGACACGGTCGGTTGTAAGGTTGATCATCTCGCTTCCGAGAACCGTGAGTTCCGCGTCGAGTTCAACCGTCTCCTGTTTGACTCTATCAAGCTCCGGAGCTGTTTTCTCTATCGATTCCTTCAGTTTTCCGAGTTCCTTCTGAAGCCGGTCTATCTCATTCCTTCTGCTGAAGACGCCTACCGAACGGGCAAGGAATCCGCCGGTATAGGAGCCGCCCGCATTGATGAGCTGCCCGTCTTTCGTGACGACGCGGTGATGAAAATCCATTTTCTTCGCGACAATTGACGCCGCGTCAAGATCTTCAACTACGACAATCCGTCCAAGAAGGTTGCTGATGATATTTTCATACTTTTTATCGTAATGGACAAGTGACGACGCTAGCCCGATAACCCCTCCGGTAGAAAGTACCTGTCCCTTGTCAAACGGGGAAGGCCGGACCGTATCAAGCGGCAGGAAAGTTGCCCTGCCCGCCCGTTCTTCGCGCAAAAATCGAATGGCGTCTTTGGCCGCCTGTTCATCTTCGACAACGATGTTCTGTAGGTTGTTCCCAAGCGCCGTCTCAATCGCGATCTCACATCCACTCTCGATCGATATCAAAGAGCTTACCGTCCCGACTACGCCCCTGAGGTTCCGCGACTGTGAGGCTTCGAGGATCCGCTTTACACTCTGAGCAAAGCCGTCCATGCTCTTTTCCATCTCTTCGAGCGCGGTAATCCGGTGGTTCGCCTCGTTGCTTTCCCCCTGCATCTTTTCGAGGTCAACGGTCAATTTTTCAAGCCGCTCGAGGCGGTTGTTGTATTTGATAGAATAGCCGTTCTGGCGATTCTGGTTGTCTTTGATCTGCTCGTCCTGCTCTAGGAGAGCCTTTTTGAGTTCCTTTTGCTTTTCAAGGAGTTCTCTCTCTTTCCCCTGTAACTCCGGAAGCGCCTGACGAACGGTTTCAACCCGTTCGAGAAGCGCGTCGGACTCCGACTTTTTAGAAACAGACGATACGCGAAGTTCGGTCAGTTCTGATGAAAGCTTCGCAAGTTCTTCCGCAATTCCCTGGCGCTTTTGATCGCTTGCCGCGCCTTCATTCGCAAGTTCCAACAGCTGTCGCTCGGTTTCTCCAATCCGCTCCTCAATCGCGAGAAGCGCCTGCTTTTGTAGTTCAATTTCGGCTTTTCTCGCCTCAATTTTCTCGTCGATTTCGCCGCTCGCCGAAGAAAGGGATTCCTTGTCCCCGCGAAGCGCCGCGACCTGTTCGTCGCTGTGCGCGATATCGCTTGCAATGGTCGCAAGCGTCCGCTCTAGAACCGTAATCTCCTCGGTGATCTCGTTGATCTCTTTGTTTGCTTCGTTGGTAATTCCAATCAGCTCGACGTTGCGTTCATAGTTTTTCTGGAACAGGGCATCTATTCCGGAAAGCCGTCCCTCGATTTCTACGTAGTCGTGCTTCGCAGCCTCGATCTTGTCCTCCTGGTCATGTACGCTCCTCTTCGAACGCTCAATCGTGTCACAGTAAAGCGTAACCTCAAGGCTCTTCCGCTCCGCCGAAAGCGTCAAAAATTCTTCCGCCTTCTCGCTCTGTTCCTTGAGCGGGCCAACACGGTCTTCAAGCTCATCAAGAATATCGCGCAGGCGGGAAAGGTTGTCTTCCGCCTGTTCAAGCTTTCGCTGCGCCTCGTTCTTCCGAAAACGAAACTTCGCAATTCCGGACGCCTCCTCAAAGATTTCGCGCCGGTCGGTGCTCTTCGCCGCAACTACTTCGGAAATCCGTCCCTGCTCTATGATCGAATAACCGTCGCGGGAAAGCCCGGTATCCATAAATGCTTCGCGGACGTCGCGAAGACGAACTGCGTTTCCGTTAAGGAGGTATTCGCTCTCTCCGCTCCGGTAATACCGGCGGCTTACCGTAACTTCATCGCCGACATCGGCAACCCTGCCGTCGGAGTTGTCTAGGCAGAGCGTAACTTGCGCGTACCCCATCGGCTTGCGAAGCTGCGTTCCACCAAAGATGACATCCTCCATCTTCCCGCTTCGGAGCGATTTGCTGCTCTGTTCGCCGAGAACCCAGCGGACAGCGTCTGAGATATTGCTTTTCCCGCTTCCGTTCGGTCCGACAATCGCAGAAATCTCTCTGCCAAACGTCAGTTTTGTTTTGTCCGCAAAGGATTTGAACCCCTGAATTTCGATATAACGTAAATACAAAATCCATGCTCCTCACATCAAAAAGTATATCATTCAACAGTTTCGACCCGAAAGCCGAATCCATTCAGTTGACCATTTTCTACGATCTTTAACCGGTACCCAAGACCCTCGAAGTGCTCGATGTTCCGGCGCCTCTGTCCAATTGCGGCGCTCTGCTGCCCTTTAGCGACCTCAATTTGATATTTTCCCGCTCCACGG
>CAZGYK010000156.1:0-3807 GCA_964530485.1 uncultured Oscillospiraceae bacterium | reverse complement strand
GAATTTATCACTTCAGGCAGGCGACAACCGACGACCCGGTATCATGCTGCGAGCTGCTGGTAAAATGGGTCCGTGCCTTTGACGAACCAGAGCATCAGATTTATCGTTCCTCGTTTTCTTCTTCGTCGTAGATGAAGATGTCCTCTATCGGGGTATCAAAAAAACGGGATATCCGGAATGCGAGAAGAATTGAAGGGTTGTAACGGCCATTTTCAAGAGAACCGATCGTCTGGCGGGAGACTCCGAGCGCGAGCGCCAGTTCTTCTTGGCGGATTCCTTTTTGCTTCCGAAGCAGTTCAAGGCGATTTTTCAATCTACCACTCCTTTCTGGTTATAGAGCAACGGAAAGCTAGCTTTCCATATTATCGTAACACAATTTTGGTAAATGTCAAGTTTACTTTCCGTTAAGTGTGTTTTTTTGGAATAGCTTCCGATTTATTCAAAATTGCGAAGGAATATAGTTGATCTTCAAAGCGCTTTGATATATTATTAAAATATTCATAACCTTATCTATTATCTGTTTCTTCTTTGTGACGATATCAATTAAGGAAGGACTGAATGCATTTGGTGGATAAGTGCAGGGACGCATGAATTATGAATTTTTGAACGGAGACAGGGATGCAGAACGCAAAGAGAAAACTACTGGTTGTAGACGATATTCAGCTGAATCGTCTGATTTTGCGAGAATTATTTGATGCGGACTTTGATGTGCTGGAAGCTGAAAACGGAGAAGTTGCAGTTGAGTACATTGAGAAATATCGCGACGCTATTGCGGTGATTCTTTTGGATATGATGATGCCGGTTATGGGAGGACTTGAAGTTCTCGAGTGGATGGAACAAACGGGAATGATTAGCTCTATCCCAGTCGTTATGATAACCGGGGAGCACGATGATGATAAAATTCTACAGGGCTACTCAATGGGTATCTCAGACCTTGTAAATAAGCCTTTCAATCCGGATATTACCTTTCGTCGGGTTAACAATGTGATTGATCTTTATGCGCATAAGCAGGATCTTGAACGCAGACTCAACGAACAAAGGGAAGAGCTCGAAAAACAGGCCGAGCGTTTGAAGCAAAGCAACCTCTTTGTCATCGATGCATTGAGTACGACGGTTGAGTTTCGAAGCATTGAATCCGGCGAACATATAAAGCGGATGCGTCTGTTGACCAAGAGCCTTTTGGAAGCGTTGAGCAGCGACTATGGTCTCGAAGACGAAGAAATTGAAGCGATCAGTAACGCGTCCGCGCTGCATGATATCGGAAAAATAGCGATCCCAGACTCGATCTTGCTTAAGCCGGGCCGGTTGACGGATGAGGATTTCGAGGTTATGAAGACCCATACTCTACGAGGGTGCGACATCTTAGAGAGCCTGAACTATATGCAGGACAGAGAATACTATAATTATTGCTATGAGATTTGTCGCCATCATCATGAAAAATGGGACGGAAGAGGATACCCGGACGGTCTCAAGGGAGATGAAATATCAATTTGGGACCAGGTTGCGTCGCTTGCTGACGTATATGATGCGTTGACGAGCAAACGTGTTTATAAGGACGCCTATACACATGAAGAGGCGATGAAGCTGATTCTTGACGGCGAATGTGGTATGTTCAATCCGAAATTGCTGGAGAGTATTCTGAAGGTTGAGGATACAATCAAGAACCAGCTGCTCTGGAATACGACAACAACACTGAGCTAAAAATCGGACAAAATAAACCGGCCGTGGAAGTTTTCCACGGCCGGTAACTCTTTATTAGGTTAAAAACCCTCAATGTCGATTTTGATGATCGTATCTTTAACAGCGGAACGGGTTCGTTCTAGCGTAGTCTGAAACTCAGACACTGTCTTTTCGTTGAGCTCACCGTTTCGGAGTTCGCGAACAAGTTCATTGCTGATTTCGAACAACATAGTGAGCGAGAGATTTCCGGCGATTCCTTTGATTGCATGAGCTGACTTTGCGGCTTCATTATAATTCTTTTCCAAAAGAGATGTCTCAAGTACGCCCAACTCATCGGCTTCCATAAACATGCTTAGCATCCGCTTATAAAGAGACTTGTTTCCGCGTACGCGCCCAAGGCCTTCTTCAATATTAATATAGCGAATGAAACGGTCGTTTGCAGTGGTCTCGAACACGACATCGTCCCCCTGGTTAAGATAGGATTTATTGGAAAGGACAAAATAATCAGACATGAATCTTTTTGATGCGCTTTTACAATCACAATCCAATATATTATTCTATATTGTACATGAAATCACACCCGTTTTCAAGAAAAAAACAGGTAAAGATAGAAAGCGGTTTAAAATATTCTGGATCGTCAGTATATTTTCTCTGGAAGAGGTCGACGAAAGCGGGACGAACTGATAGAATAAAAGATAGTATAGATTTCGGAAGGGAACAGGTATGGAGCAGGAACGGTTTTTAGCTGTTATGCAGGTGTTGGAAAAGCTAAAATGCAATACGCGGCATTCATGGACTTCGTCAAACAGGCAAGAAAGCGTTGCTGAACACAGTTTTCGTCTTGCCGTAATGGCGCTTCTCCTTACGGATGAGTTCCCAAAGGTAGATATGCAGAAAGTAATGAAAATGTGCCTCATTCATGATTTTGGAGAGGCGGTAACGGGAGATGTACCGGCTTTTTTAAAGACGGAAGCAGATGAAGCGGAGGAACAGAAGGCGATCGAGTCAATTCTTTCGATGTTCCCGGACGCAATGCGAAATGAATATGCGGAACTCTATCGGGAGATGGAGGAACTTAAAACAGAGGAAGCCTTGCTCTATAAGGCTTTTGATAAGCTGGAAGCCGTGATTCAACACAATGAGGCATCGATCGACAGTTGGATCCCTTTGGAAAGGACGGACAACCTGACCTATGGGGAAACAGAGTCTTCGAGGTTCCCATATACCAAGAGGCTCCGAGAGCTGTCGAGGGAGATTTCTTTGAAAAAATTGGATGAAGAGGGATAGGAATGAGGGCAAATCCGTATTTGAGAAAAGCGCAGTACTATGAAACCGACCAGATGGGGATTATTCACCATGCCAATTATATCCATTGGTTTGAGGAAGCGCGAATCGATTTCATGGAACAGATGGGGTTTGGATATAAAAAAATGGAGGAGCTTGGAGTTCAAAGCCCTGTACTTGCGATGGCATGTGAGTATAAACGGAGCGTTTCGTTTGACGATATGGTTGAGGTTCACTGTCGCTTTACACAGTTTGACGGCGTTCGGATGACAGTTGGTTATGAGGTAATCGACCACGAGTCGAAAGAGCTGAAAGCGACCGGAGAAAGCAGGCATTGTTATATCAACCGAAACGGGAGACCTGTTTCTCTAAAGAAAGCAATTCCGGAACTCTATACATTGTGTATGGAATCCTTTGAGATAAACGACTGATTGGAGAAGATGATGAGACGTCCAACACTTGCTATTACAATGGGGGATCCCGCCGGGATCGGCCCGGAAGTTACGCTGAAAGCGCTTGCGAAAAAAGAAGTATATGACGAAGCGATTCCGCTTGTGATCGGGGACAAGGTATCGCTTGAATTGACCAAAGCAATGCTTTCGATGGACGATGTTTTGCTGAACCCGGTGAAGAGTCCGAACGAGGCTAAGGGTACTTTTGGCGTGATAGATTACATCAATTTGGATTTGCTGAAGGAAAATGATTGGCAGATCGGGGCGGTTTCAAAAGCGGCCGGAGAGGCAGCATTCCGATATGTCGAAGCGGGAATCAAACTGGCGCTGGATAATCAAGTTGATGCGGTTGTGACCGCGCCAATCAACAAGGAAGCGATCCGGCTTGCGG
>CAZGYK010000155.1:0-3810 GCA_964530485.1 uncultured Oscillospiraceae bacterium | reverse complement strand
TTGGAACACGCATTAAGAAACAGGAACCGAATCTCTCGATGGCTGATTTTGCGGAGTTTGACGATGTTGTAGACGGAGAATACCGCATTGTCAGGGAAAAGAAATTTGCCCTCAAACCGATGTTGGTTGAAGAGGCGGTTCTTCAAATGAATATGTTGGGGCACAGCTTTTTCGTATTTCTCAACGCCGACAGCGAGATGGTAAACATTGTTTACCGCAGACACGATGACGATTATGGACTTTTGATTCCGGAGTATTGATTCAAAAGGATTCGAGAATATCTGCGTGCCGCGGGTTCCCGCGGCACGCTTAAACAAATAAATGGAGACTAGATTTGGAATATTACGTTGTTGCTACCTGTATGTTTGGTTTGGAAAAGATCGTAGAGTTTGAATTAAAGAAGGCGGGGGCAACTGAGACCTCGGTTGAGGACGGACGCATTTTCTTTCGGGCTTCAAAGGAAGTTTTAGCGAAAGCGAACCTTTGGAGCAGGACGGCCGAGCGCATTCTTTTGGTTCTCGGACAGTTTCCTGCGAAGGATTTTGACGCGCTGTTTGACGGGACTTACGCGATTCCCTGGGGGGACTATATTGGACGGACCGACGCGTTTCCGGTAAAGGGATACAGTATGCAAAGCCAGCTAACCAGCGTACCGGCGATGCAGTCGATTATAAAGAAGGCGGTTGTGGAACGGATGAAGAAAGACCACAACTCGCCGTTTTTGACCGAGAAAAGCGGAGTTACCGTCAGGATTCGTTTTTCGATGGTCAAGGACAACTGTCTCATGATGATCGATACTTCGGGCGACGGGCTTCACAAGCGCGGATATCGCCCGCTTACCCACGAGGCGCCGATTAAGGAGACACTTGCCGCCGGGATTGCAGATCTTGCGCGGATTCGAAGCGACAGTTTTGTTGCCGACCCGTTCTGCGGGTCTGGAACGCTTGTTATTGAAGCCGCGATGAAGGCGCTCAATATGGCGCCGGGAATGAAGAGAAGTTTCGCGGGGGAGGAGTACCCGTTTCTTGGAAAGCGCGTATTCCAGGAAGCGCGGGATGAGGCAGCGGAGGCGGTGATTCGAGACACAGCTTTTGAAGCGCGGGGAATCGATATTGATCCAGAGTCGATCGAGTCTTCTCTAAGAAACGCGAAGAGCGCGGGGGTTTCGAATGTCATCACCTTCAGCACCGGAGACGCGCGGAAGTTTTTAGCGAAACAGGACGAGGTTATCCTTGCAAATCCGCCATACGGAGAGCGGCTAATGGACGAAAAGGCCGCGGAACAGCTGATGCGGGACTTTTTCGGCAACCTTTCCGGACAGCGGTATAAGGGACTATATGTCATCAGCAGCCATCCGGATTTTGAACATGTTGCCAAGAAAAAGGCGACCAAGCGGAGAAAGCTCTACAACGGGATGATTCCCTGTCAGTTGTTTATGTATTTTTAGGCGGTGAAATAGAGGGAGGAAATGCCATGAAAATATTGAATTTCGGGTCGCTCAACCTGGACCATGTCTATTCGGTCGATCACTTTGTCCGGGAGGGAGAGACGCTTGCCTCGTTTGCGCTCAACGACTTCCTCGGCGGGAAAGGGCTCAACCAGTCGATCGCACTCGCGCGGGCGGGCTGTTCGGTTTATCATGCCGGAAAGATTGGAAAAGACGGCAACATACTGATGGAAAAGCTCAAAGAGGAGCGGGTCAACATCAACTATCTGATGATCGACGATGAGACGCCGACAGGGCACGCGATCATTCAGGTCGATAAGAGCGGACAGAACTGTATCCTTCTTTTCGGCGGAGCCAACCGCAGGGTAACCGAAAAGGACATCGATACCGTTTTGGCCAATTTTGACGAAGGCGATCTTGTTCTTTTGCAGAACGAAATCACCAACGTTGAATATATCATCAAGCAGGCCAATAAGCGCGGAATGATTATCGCGATGAACCCGTCTCCGATTGACCAGACCCTTGTATCGATGAAGGCGCTTCACTACGTCGACTGGTTTATTCTCAACGAGGTAGAGGGGAATGCCCTGACCGGCAAGAAGCTTGGCGAGGAGATCTGCGACGCGATGCTTGAGAAATATCCCGAGGCGCATATTGTTTTGACGCTCGGAAAGCTCGGGGCGATGTACTACGATAAGACTCATTTTGCGAAACACGGGATTTACGAAGTTCCGGTTGTTGATACCACAGCGGCAGGGGACACGTTTACGGGCTATTTCCTATCGGCGGTCAGCGAAAACCGCACGGTTGAGGAATGTCTTGAATTTGCGAGCAAGGCGTCCTCGCTCGCCGTTACAAAAGCCGGGGCGTCCGATTCGATTCCGATGAGAAAAGAAGTAGAGGAAACAAAGATCCGGCTGATGGCACAGTTTTTATAAAATCAATGCCCTTTCCGGGCGATATCAATTTTATGATTTAGGGGAGGAAACAGCATGAAATTCTGGGATTTCAAGTATGAAAGGGTTGTGATCGACCCGATTCCATCCGAACTGCTCTCGCTAGAGCAGCGGCTTCTTTTGGCGAAATCTGCGAAGGAACTGATTGATGCTTACGGCGAGTTTGATAAGTTCCGCAGCAGGCTCATCACCATGTCGGCCCTGGCATATGTCCGCTACACCATCGACACGAGGGACGAGTTTTACCGCGGCGAACAGGATTATTATGACAAGTATATGCCGGCAGTAACCGACGTATATATGCGCATTGGGCGCGGACTATTAAAATCGCAGTTCCGGAAGGAACTTGAAGGCGAAATCGGACCGGTCGCGCTCAAAAATATTGAACTGCATGAAAAGGTTGTTTCTCCGGAAATCATCGAGGATATGCAGCTTGAGAACGCGCTTAAGACGGAATATGAATCGCTAACGGCTTCCGCTCAGATTGACTTTGACGGAAAGAAGGCGACGGTTTCACAGATCGTAGCATATCAGGAAAGCCCTGACCGCGCCGTTCGCGAGGCAGCTTACCGCGCCGAGGGCGGATTCTACGCCGGACACAAAGAGAAGCTTGACGAAATCTACGACAAGCTTGTCAAAGTACGTACTTCGATGGCGAAGAAACTTGGGTTTAACACCTTCACCGAGATGGCGTACTGTATCCGTACCCGCAACTGTTACGGGAGAAAAGAAGTAGAGGCGTTCCGCAACCAGGTCGTCACCTACGTTGTTCCGATCGTCAGCGAAATTATGAAGCGCAGAAACGCGCGTTGCGGCATTTCCGACCAGAAATACTGGGACCGCAAACTGATGTTCAAGGGTGGGAACCCTGCGCCGAAGGGCACGCCGGAGGAAATTTTCGAGGGCGGCAAGAAGATGTACGAAGAGCTTTCGCCGGAAACGGGAGAGTTTATGAACTTTATGCTCGACCACGATCTGTTTGACGTGCTCAGCAAAGAGGGAAAGGCGAACGGCGGATATTGCTGGGGACTTCCGGATTTCAAAGCGCCGTTTGTTTTTGCGAACTTTAACGGGACACAGGGAGACATCAACGTTTTGACGCATGAATGCGGTCACGCGTTTGAAGATTATGTTGCGATGCGTTCGCTCAAGTACCTTGACCAGATGGAATATTCCTTTGATATCGCTGAGATTCACTCGATGTCGATGGAGTACTTTACCTATCCGTGGATGGGGACCTTCTTCAAAGAGGATACCGAGAAGTATTATTACAACCATGTTGCAGATATGCTGATGTTCTGGCCGTACGGGTCGATGGTTGACCACTTCCAGCACATCATCTACGACAACCCCGATCTTACGCCGGCAGAGCGCAACGCGAAATGGAAAGAGCTAGAAGGGATCTAT
>CAZGYK010000154.1:0-3832 GCA_964530485.1 uncultured Oscillospiraceae bacterium | reverse complement strand
AACAGCAGCGACAATCGGAAGCGGCGCTTTTACGAGATCTCTCCTTTTAAAAAATCCTTCGGTAGAGATATTTTCGAAGGCCTGCCCCCTCTTTGTCCCGCTGGTTGAAAACGGGTATATCCAACCAGATAATCCCGTAACAACTTTGGTCGCTACCGAATATCTCTCGGAACTTCGCGAAAGCGGAATCGACACCTTAATTCTCGGATGTACCCACTACCCGCTGATAGCCGAATTGATCGGGAACATTATGGGTAGCGGCGTGACTCTAATCGACTCCGGGATGGAGGCGGCAAAAGAGGCCGTGAAACGCTTACATCTAAATCAAGATAAAAAGGGAAACCTGCAACTATTTACTTCCGATAACCCGGAAGGATTCTCCGCTATCGCCGAAATGTTTTTGGGACAAAAGCTCGATGAGGTCCAGAAAATTGACATTGAGTCGATCATTCCATATCAATAGAAAGGTTAGCATGAGCAACAAGTATTTGATTACGATCGACGGATTTCAGACGCACAGTGATGGAGAGGAAGAAAGTATCTCGCTCTCAACTGTCGGCGAATTCCGAAGAGATCAGGATCGTTTCTTTATTACATATAATGAGTCCGCCGCTACCGGATTCGACGGGGACGTGACGTCTCTTGAAATCGAGTCCGATAAAAAAGTCACCCTGAACCGAAAGGGAAACAGCAACACCCAGCTTATTATCGAACGCGGGCAGCGGCACCTTTCGCATTACAATACCGGTTACGGTGATTTGATGGTCGGCATTCAGGCCGAGGCAATTCAGAATCATCTTGACGATAGCGGCGGAAAGTTACTCCTCCGATACTCGCTCGACGTGAATGCCAGCGAGCTTTCCGTAAACAAACTGAACATTACCGTAAAGGAGATAGGAACCCAGCATGTTTGATCCTGGTGCAACAGCACAAACTGAAGCTAGGGCGGCGGTTCTTCGCGCGCTCGATTTGGCGGCTCAACAAGGAAAGCTGCCCAAAACCGATGACCCGACCTTTTCTATTGATATTCCGAAAGATACTGCAAACGGCGACCTCGCCTGCAACATCGCGATGGTTAACGCCAAGGAGTTCAAGCTTCCGCCGCGCAAGATCGCCGAAGCGATTGTCGATGCGATGGATCTTTCCGACAGCATCTTTGAAAACGTAGAAATTGCCGGACCTGGTTTTATCAATTTCTTTTTCGAAAATAAGTATTATGGCGAAACGCTTGCCGGAATTCTTGAGAGCGGCGAGAAATACGGACGGACAGAATATGGTTGCCATAAGAAATATATGGTCGAATTTGTTTCGGCGAACCCTACCGGACCGATGCATCTCGGAAATGCACGCGGCGGCGCGCTTGGAGACTGTCTCGCGAGCGTTTTAGATGCTGCCGGGTATGATGTCACAAGGGAGTTCTATATCAACGATTCCGGAAACCAGATTGAGAAGTTCGCCATATCGTTGGAAGCGCGTTACCTCGCCCTTTACCAAAGCGGTATCGAATTTCCGGAAGACGGGTACCAGGGGCAGGATATTATTGAACGCGCCGAGGAATTTAGAGACTCATTCGGAGACAGCTTTGTCAATAAACCCGAAGAAGAGCGTCGAAAAGCCCTTGTCGATTTCGCGCTTCCGCGCAACATCGAGCGCATGAAGAGCGATCTTCAAAAATACCGGATCGATTATGATGTCTGGTTCCACGAGAGCAGCCTCTACAAAGATGGAACTGTCGAGCTCATTTTGAATATTTTGAAATCTAAAGATGCGCTCTTTGAAAAGGATGGCGCGCTCTGGTACCGCGCTACCAATTTCGGCGGCGAAAAAGACGAAGTGCTGGTTCGGACCAACGGAATCCCGACTTACTTTGCTTCGGATATCGCCTACCACTATAATAAATTTGCCGAACGCGGGTTTGACACCGTCATCGATATCTGGGGTGCCGATCATCACGGCCACGTCGCGCGAATCAAGGGCGCGATGGACGCTATCGGCCTAAACGGAAACAAACTGGATATCGTCCTAAACCAGATGGTAAATCTGATGCAGGGCGGCGAACCTGTCCGAATGAGCAAACGAACCGGAAAAGCAATTACACTCTCAACCCTACTTGACGAAATTCCGGTAGACGCCGCCCGCTTCTTCTTTAATATGCGTGAACCGCGGAGCCATTTAGACTTCGATCTCGATCTGGCCGCCAAGCAGGACAGCGACAATCCGGTCTACTATGTCCAATACGCTCATGCACGAATCTGCAGCATCTTAAAAAGCTTGGAAGCAAGCGGAATTGATATCAATAAAACCGCTTCTTTTGACTTTTCGGTTCTCGAAGCGCCGGAGGAACGCGCATTGATAAAACATCTTTCCTACCTGCCCGGAGAGATCATTGCCGCGGCGAAGGAATATGACCCCGCGCGTGTCACTCGCTATGTCATCGACCTTGCAACACTGTTCCACAAGTTCTATACCAACTGCCGCGTCAAAGGCGAAGACGATGAAGTTATGTATCCCCGTATCGCGCTTTGCCTATCGTCGAGACAGGTGATCAGAAACTGTTTTAACCTTCTAAAAATTACCGCTCCGGAGTCAATGTAATAACAAATTGCTTTCATGATAACAAACGGCTGTCATAAACAGCCGTTTTTCCTTGCAAAATTTGTCAGATTGGGATACAATAGATCAGAATCCTCGGCAAATTTTTATCAACACAATGATTTCGCTGTGTAATAAGGAGTATTTTATGCAACACCACGACGCGCGTATTTTCACGAATGACCTCTGTACCGGCTGCAACCGCTGTATTTCTGCTTGTACGGTTCCGGAAGCAAACTACGCCCTGATGGAGGACGGAAGAAACAAAATCTATGTTGATCCTGACAAATGTATCAACTGTGCAAAATGTCTTGAAGTCTGCCCACACGATGCGCGAGATTACTCCGACGACACAGAGCGCTTTCTTAACAACATCAAAACCGGGAGAATTTCTATCGTTGCTGCCCCGGCTATTCGCTCCAACTTCCCCCATTTTGAACGCCTTCTCGGCACGCTTCGAAAAATGGGAGCAAAGGCAATCTATGATACCTCTTTCGGCGCCGACATCTGTACTTGGGGATATGTTCGCCATATCCAGAAAACCGGAACAACAGGTTTGATCTCCCAGCCATGTCCCGCCGTTGTCAACTATATTGAAAAACATGATTCATCGCTCATTTCCTCCCTTGCCCCGATCCATAGCCCGGCGATGTGTACCGCAATTTACATGCGGAAATATCAGGGTATCGAAGGAGAAATCGCGTTCCTTTCACCCTGTATTGCAAAAAAAGATGAGTTTGACGACCCCAACACAGGGAACAACTTTCAATATAACGTAACATTCAAAAAACTTGACGAAGCCTTAAAAGAGCGCGGAATTGATTATATGCGTGGCGAGATCGACCATTTTGACAACGAGCAACACGGTATGGGTTCTATCTATCCGATGCCGGGCGGTCTTAAAGTCAACGTTCACCGTGTCATTCCAGACGCATTCGTCTACCAGGTTGAAGGACAACCTGAAGTGAAACATTTCCTTGACGATTACGCAGATCTTCCAAATTCGGAAAAACCGTTCTTAGTTGACATTCTCAACTGTATGAAAGGGTGTAACATCGGAACCGGTGCATGTAATAAACTTTCCGACGACTATGCTGCAAGCAAAGTCATGCATGAAGTGAGTCAGGCGGTATTGTCCGGAAAGAAAAAAGGGTTGTTCAAAAAGGAAGAGGCCTGTGCTGGAAAATCGCTCGAAGACTTTGATAAAATTCTCAAACTTGATGACTTTGTTCGCCGCTAC
>CAZGYK010000153.1:0-3871 GCA_964530485.1 uncultured Oscillospiraceae bacterium | reverse complement strand
CGGTATGAGGGCAGGGCCGGGATTACGAACGCGATTGGTCACGCGACCTGTACTACGGCGATGGACCTGAATGCAACCGCGATTGTCGCAGTAACAACAAGCGGGGAAACAGCACGGCGCATTTCGAGTTTTAGACCTGAATGTCCAATTATTGCGGCCACTACCAGCGTAAAAGCGTATCACCAACTCAGACTTTCCTGGGGGGTATACCCAATTCTCACGGATGTGGTTGAATCCACTGACGATCTTTTTGAGACCGCCGTAAAGTCGGCAAAAGAGTCGGGGCTTGTAGTAGACGGAGACGTTATTGTCGTAACTTCCGGCGTTCCTCTTGGAATTAGCGGGACGACGAATATGCTTCGCGTTCAGCTTGTTGGGAATGTTCTTGTCCGCGGAAAGGGAATCGGAACAAAAGTTACGACCGGCACAATTCGTATTGTTCGTCCGGGGACAGCGGAAACGATGATGTTTGGGCAAAGAGAAATTCTTGTCATTGATGAAATTACTGATGATATTCTTCCGCATGTCCGACTATCGGCCGGGATCATCCTTTGCGGAGAGGATCGGGACGGCAAAGCGGAGACACTTGAAAAAACGCTCGAAATTCCTGTTCTTACGAACGCAGAAGGGGCTGTTAGCCTCCTTAAATCGGGAACAGTAGTAAAACTGGATGCGAAACAGGGAATTGTTCAAAATATTGAGTAATAATAAATGCGGAGAGCGCAGACTCTCCGCATTTTTTGTCAAACAAACCCTCTCGATGTTGAATCAATGGAATGAATTTACTATAATTGTATGTAACCAATGTATTGGTTTTGAAGCTTCTCTACTAATTAAAATCTATTCTAAAGCCGTCGTTCAAATATGCAATTGAGGTCTTATGAAAAAGCTTCGCTTTCTAATTTCCTTAATCTTCATAATATCGATGATGCTGCCGATATCGACAGCTGTTTTTGCGTTGCCTTCAGATGAGACTGTGTACCTTTACGCGTCCGACCGAAGCAAATTGTTGGCGATACTCAACGGGAATACAACCGACAGCAAAAAAAAATATGTACTCCAAAGTGATTTTGAATTCAAATCATCCGAACTGATTGATACGTACTATCCTGGGAATGGAAGGCTACAGCGTGACCAGTATGCTACTTTTTTAAGCTCGTTCAATGGAAACGGGAAAACAATTACTGTAAACGTCGCTCAAACGAACTCATCAAGACCAATGTTTCATAATATTGGCGCAAAGGATGGGAACAAAATCGTGATAGAGAATCTCACGATCAAGTATACCGGCGATGTGAAAACGTCGGCATTTATGTCGGGGATAGCACAAAACGTCAGTTTTGACAAGATCAATGTAATCGTTGAAGGAGACGTAGTTGCTTCTACCGATTACTTTAGCGATAATATTGATTTTTTCGCTCATGGCTTCGGTTATCGCGCGGAGAATTGCAGTTTCAGTAAAATATCGCTCTCTGTAACCGGAACAATTGGACAGACGACCAAAACGGTCGCCGAGCGGCTTGCTGATAAGAAGAAAGATAGTTCAACTTACGCATATGGCTTTTTTCATCAAATTGTTGCCGCTGAGATGAAGGACATCTCTATTAAAGCGAAACTGATCAATGGGATTGGAGATGCCGGAGCTTGCTCTGCAGGTTTTGCGGGGGCAATCGAAGCAGGGGAAAAAGGTTTTGTAAAAGATATTACCCTCACGGTAACGGATGGGATAGTGGCAAAGCAACAAGAGGAAGGAAGCCAGGAGGTGACCGGGGCATATGGGTTTGCCCGTAGTTTCGATAAGCTTCAAGGGGCATTTCTTGTTACAGGAGCTATTGTTGCGGAGAACAACGCTGTCACGTCCAGTAGCTTGCCTCGTACGGAGGCTGCGGGATTCGGGGGAGTTTTAGGATCTACTAGTATTGACGTATTCTCAAATGTAATTCGGATAAACGGCGGGATCAAAGTGAGTTCTGCCGGACTGATCGATTTATCGGGAGGTTATTTGGGAAGCGGAAAATCAGTATTTCAGACAAAAGACAATATAGTTGAAATTATCGGTAATCTCGAGGCGAACGGAGCAGGTCTTGCGAAATTGAAAAATACATCATCTGACGGTATTCGCGTTTCCGGTTTCTATCTTGGGAGTTCAGGCGTTTCGAGTGTGGGTGATCGCCTTTTTGTTTCGGGACTTCTTTCAACTGAAGCGAAAGGAAAAAGCAATGCGACTGTTAGTGGATTTTCCTCACACACAAAGCTCATTGACAACACGACTTCGCTTCTTGGCGGTTTTTCCGTTTCTTCTGAAAATGGATCTGTCAATGTTTCTGGCCATTCCGGTTCGCTGATTAAACAGGCTATTGTTTCCGGGAACTATATAAGGATTGGCGGTAATATTGATCTTAACTCGCCGAACAAATTACTGTTTAGCGGATTCACAACATCAGATATCGCAAAAGGGATTGTGATAGAGACTAATACAGTCAATATAACCGGCAACATCAATATCGAATCAACGACAGAATCGATGGATGCTTCTGTTTCCGGATTTGGTCTGACCGCAACTGGCGGTAGTTTAAATCGGAATACGGTTGTTTTATCAGGCGACATGAGCTTTCGGGGAAAGGAAACAGCTTCATCGAAGGTAAAAGCTTCTACTTTCCTTTGCGACATGAAGAGCGGTTCGGTGACTCAAAATGCGGGCTATTCGAAAGGTTCGATTACTGTTGACCGAATGCTAAAAGGAACAATTGTAAAATCGAATTTTCTCGCTTCTTATTATTCAGGGGCGGTTACTGAAAACGCGATTCTCGGACCGGCTGGACAGGAGAAGAAACAAAGTGATTTGTTCATTTCTTCAATTGCCGGATCAACGGTAAAACAAGTTCAAAGAAACTATTTTGTTGCGATGCTCGGAAACGAAAGAGTCTCGCATTCGTTGGAAGTGACTTTTTCCGATGGGAAAGTTGAAGTTTCGTTAGCTGAAATCGATCAACCTTTAGCGATGACAACAATTAAAAAGCAATCAGCAGATACAACTAAATATATTGATTCAAAACCCGGAACTGTCGGAACGTTTGGAGGTTCAAGAAATGATGTGACCCTATCAGGTTCCGGCAGCACAGTTACATTTACAAGAAAAAATTTGATGGGAACATCGGAGGAGCTGCTTCCGTATGTGACAGTCTATTCTCAAAACGAAGAGTCGGTAACAATCCTCGATATTATTGGATGCGAATCCTCGATTGATCACCATCCGATCAGCGGAGTGATCTTCTATGACAACGATAACAACGGGCGCTTTGACGCTAGCGACAGTTATCTCCCGACCGTAACGATAGAAGTTTTGGTAAAAGATAAAGTCGTAAAGACGGTCTCAACAGACCAAAACGGGAAATATACTTTTTTGCCGCCGCTTGTTTCAGGCCTTGCTGAGGACTATTACTTACGCTTAAAAGTACCTGACCGTTATAGGGCGAGCCAGGTCGGAATCAATAAATTTAAGAATGGCTCGGCATATCTTCCTCTTTTACAATATGATAAGGAGTACCTTAACGTAAACGGAGTCCTGACGCCGGAGCAAACATATACGGTTGAATTCTTTTCAAATGGTGGAAGTACTATTGCAAGTCAAAACATCTACGCGGGCTTAAAGGCAACAAAACCGGAGGACCCCTTGAGAGAAGGGTATGCATTCGGCGGTTGGTTTGTGGACGCTGCGTTCAGCAAGCAATATGATTTTCAAAATCCTGTCATAGAAAACCAGAAGCTGTATGCCAAATGGACCGAATTGCCGAATACTTTTGTCTTCACTGTTACATATCATGATAACGAGGGCACCAATCGTGAAGATATTCCCGAAAAAGCCAATCAT
>CAZGYK010000152.1:0-3889 GCA_964530485.1 uncultured Oscillospiraceae bacterium | reverse complement strand
GACTATTCCGGGCGTTCGGTTATCGTTGTTGGACCGGAACTGAAGATCTATCAGTGTGGTCTGCCGAAAGAGATGGCTCTGGAGCTGTTTAAGCCGTTCGTCATGAAACATCTTGTCGAGCAGAAAGTTGCAAACAACATCAAGAGCGCGCGCAAGATGGTAGAGCGCATGCGCCACGAAGTTTGGGACTCTCTTGAATTGGTTATCAAGGACCATCCGGTTCTTTTGAACCGCGCCCCGACCCTCCACAGACTTGGCATTCAGGCGTTTGAGCCGGTCCTTGTTGAAGGGCGCGCGCTAAAACTGCATCCGCTCGTCTGTACCGCTTACAACGCCGACTTTGACGGAGATCAGATGGCGGTTCACGTACCGCTTTCCGCTGAAGCGCAGGCTGAAGCCAGATTCCTGATGCTTTCCGCCGGAAATCTTTTGAAACCTTCCGACGGACATCCCGTAACCGTTCCGACCCAGGACATGGTTCTCGGTTCCTACTACCTGACCATGATGAAGGAAGGCGAAGTGGGAGAAGGCAAAATCTTCCGCGACGAAGACGAAGCGAGAATGGCCTACGAAGCCGGGATCATTGCTCTTCATGCCGCCATCAAGGTTCGGAGAGTTGTCGAACACGACGGCGAAGAGATTATCGGGATGGTCGAAACCACCATCGGTCGCCTGATTTTCAACGAACAGATTCCGCAGGATCTCGGTTTCTGTGAAAGAAATGAGAAGAAAGATTATTTGAAGCTCGAGGTCGATTACCTCGTAGGCAAAAAACAGCTTGGGCAGATCATCGAAGCCTGTATCAAGACCCATGGCGTCGGCGTGACGTCCGAGGTTCTCGACAGAGTTAAGTCGTTGGGATTCAAGTATTCCACAAAGGGAGCGATTACGGTATCCATTTCGGATATTATCATCCCGCCGCAGAAGAAGGAGTACCTCGCCGAAGCCGAAGAACATATAGAGAAGATTACGAAGCAGTACCAGCGCGGTCTCATCTCCAACGACGAGCGCTATATGGAAGTCATCAAAATCTGGTCGAAGACGACCGACAGGGTTTCGGTTGCACTTCGCTCGAACCTGACCGACGATAACCCAATCTTTATGATGGCCGACTCCGGAGCCCGTGGATCTTCCGACCAGATCAAACAGCTCGCAGGAATGCGCGGACTGATCGCGAACACATCCGGACGCACCATTGAAATCCCGATCCGGTCTAACTACCGCGAAGGACTTAATATTCTCGAATACTTCATCTCTTCCCGCGGTGCGCGAAAAGGACTTGCCGACACGGCTCTCCGTACCGCCGACTCCGGTTACCTGACCCGCCGTCTCGTCGACGTTTCACAGGAAGTCATTATCCGTGAACTTGATTGCGGCGCGACTGAAGGAATTGAAGTAAAAGATATCCGCGACGGAAACGAAATCATCGAGTCGATGCACGAGCGCTTGATTGGTCGATTCCCGGTTAACGATATTGTCGACCCTGCGACGGGAGACGTGATCGTAACCACCGACAAGATGATCGACGATGCATTGGCGTCAAGAATTATCAATGCCGGAATCGGAAGCGTAACGCTTCGTTCCCCGCTTAACTGTAAGAGCAAACAGGGCGCGTGTGCCAAATGTTACGGTGCAGACCTCTCGAACGGAAAGCTTGTCGGAATCGGAGAAGCGGTTGGAATTATTGCCGCCCAGTCGATCGGCGAGCCGGGTACTCAGCTCACCATGCGTACCTTCCATACCGGCGGTATCGCCAGCGCAGAGGATATTACCCAGGGTTTGCCGCGTGTTGAAGAACTGTTTGAAGGCAGAAAGCCGAAGCCGCAGCATCTCGCGATTTTGACCGAGATCTCCGGTAAAGTTACGATAGACGAGAGCAAGAAAAACAGATACGCGGTCATTACCGGCGTCGACGCAAACGGAAACGCGGACGAGCGCAGCTATCTGATCCCGTACGGTGTAGGATTAAAAGTCGACAACGACGACGAAGTCGCGGTCGGAGATATGATCACCGAAGGGCTTGCGAACCCACACGACATTCTTGCCATTAAGGGAAAGCTTGCTGTTCAGGACTATTTGATCGAAGAAGTACAGCGCGTCTACCGGATGCAGGGCGTTGATATCAACGATAAGCATATCGAAGTTATTGTCCGCCAGATGATGCGGAAAGACCGGATTACCGACGCGGGAAGCAGCACGCTTCTTCCGGGATCGCTGATCGACAGGACCGAACTCGCTGCGGTTAACGGAGAACTGAAGAGCCGTATCGACGCCGGCGAAGAAGATCTAAGCCTCGTTGAGGTTGAACCTGTTCTTCTCGGAATTACCAAGGCGTCGCTCGCGACCGATTCGTTCCTCTCAGCGGCATCCTTCCAGGAAACAACCCGCGTACTAACCGATGCGGCGATTAAAGGAAAGACCGACCCGCTGATGGGATTAAAAGAAAACGTAATCATCGGAAAGCTGATTCCTGCCGGAACCGGGATGGAACGCTTCAACGAAGCCGATTACGAATTTACCGACAAGTATTTTTCCGAAATGGCGATGCACGGAGCGGAATAACAGCAAGGCAACAGTCGGTTCGGACTGACCTGGATGAACCTGTAGCGAATTGACTGTTGCATTTCCACAATCCTTGCTGTATAATCTATTCTGCTGCTTTGTTGGAAAGCGGGATTAGAATCCGGCTTACCATGATTGTTCAGATGACGGGTTTTCCCGTAATCGATAGACATTATTTGAAAAGGAGGTGTAAGTTTGCCGACATTCAACCAGCTAGTCCGGAAAGGCCGTGAAGAGTCGATCTACAAGTCTACGTCGCCGGCGCTACAGAGAAACTATAACTCTCAGAAGCGCAGCTATACCGAGCAGAGCTCACCGCAAAAGCGTGGCGTTTGCACGACTGTGAAGACCATGACCCCGAAGAAGCCGAACTCTGCGCTCCGTAAAGTAGCGAGAGTACGTCTTAGCAACGGCATCGAAGTCTGGGGCTATATCCCGGGCGTCGGACACAACCTGCAGGAGCACAGCGTCGTTCTCGTTCGCGGCGGCCGTGTTAAGGATCTGCCCGGTGTGCGTTATCACATCGTTCGCGGAACCCTCGACGCGCAGGGTGTCAACGGAAGAGGCCAGGCCCGTTCCAAATATGGAGCGAAGAAGCCGAAGTCCGTGTAATTCATGCAAGAATGCCTTTTTTAGGCTGACGTATATAGATGCAGCCCTGTTTTTGGGTTGCCTTTGAAACGTTTCCTTGAAAGGGCGACTACGGGAGCTTGAGCTTTCGAGTACCTGTGAAATCATTTGCGGCTAAGTCCGCAGCCGGAATATTCCGGAACTATAATGAAGGAGGGAAGAAGAAATGCCCAGAAGAGGTAACGTCCCGAAGCGCGATGTACTGCCGGATCCGCTATATGGCTCGAAGATGGTCACAAGACTTATCAACAGCATCATGTACGACGGAAAAAGAGGAGTTGCGCAGAAAATCGTCTACTCTGCATTTGACATTGTTCGAGATAAAACCGGCAACGAGCCGCTCGACATGTTTGAAAAAGCGCTTGACAACATCATGCCTGAATTGGAAGTAAAGGCCCGCCGTGTCGGTGGTTCTACTTATCAGGTTCCGATGGAAGTCCGCCCGGAACGCAGAACGACATTGGGACTTCGCTGGCTGGTCGGTTTCTCGCGGCAGCGCAATGAGCGCACCATGAAAGAGAGACTGGCAAACGAGATTGTCGACGCTGTTAACGGCGCCGGTAACGCAGTAAAACGCCGCGAAGATACCCACCGCATGGCAGAAGCCAACCGCGCATTTGCCCATTACCGTTATTAATACCGACGATAACCGGGTTGTCTCCTAATATAGGAATAGCCCGGGCTCTATCGAAAAGAA
>CAZGYK010000151.1:3198-3896 GCA_964530485.1 uncultured Oscillospiraceae bacterium | reverse complement strand
TAACGTTCATATTTTTATCGAGAGCGTGAATCGTCATTTCCGTCTCGATCTCAAACCCCTTCGAAAGAATCGGAAAGCTCTTGATAAAGAGCGGACTAAACGCCCGGTATCCCGTCATAATATCGGTAACACTTCCTGAAAAGATGCTGTTTACCAGCTTTCTCACAAGGACATTTCCCGCATTGTGGAAAGGGCGGTCATTTTCGGTAAAATATGTACTGGTTAGCCGATCTCCAACAACCATATCCGTCTTGTCGTTGAGGACGGAATTGCACATCTCCCGGGCAAATTCCGCTGGATAGGTATCATCTCCGTCAACAAGGAGATAACATTCCGCGTCAATCTCGCGAAACATCGTTCTCAAAACGTTCCCTTTTCCCTGCTTCGGTTCTCTCCTAACAACCGCGCCGGAGGCTTTCGCAATTTCTGCGGTACGGTCAGAGGAGTTGTTATCATACACATAGATAATCGCCTCCGCAAGCTCTTTTCGAAAATCCGAGACTACTTTTTCTATTGTCATTTCCTCGTTATAGCAAGGAACTAGAACAGCAATTCGATCCATCATTCCCTCTTTCCGACCCCACACGGTCCGTATGCCACAACTGCGTCTCAAATCCCATCATTGAAACGTCCCAATCGTCGATGGTTTCCGATTTCAGATACCCATATATTCTCTTGTATGATTATAACATAAAAAT
>CAZGYK010000151.1:0-3188 GCA_964530485.1 uncultured Oscillospiraceae bacterium | reverse complement strand
CATAATTTCACGCGCATTCAACTTGGAAGGCGCATTAATACAGCTAAAGACAATAGACCTACCGATGGATTTGATGTATACTTATTCCCAGAAATGAGGCAACTGCTGCTTCTGCAAATGGAATCAGGTAGGACGCGCAATGGCAAACTTTTATATCTGTTCTAACAGTCTCGATCCCTTTTTCAATCTCGCGCTTGAGGAAGTTTTATTTGATTCGCATGAATCCGGGGTTACCCTCTATTTATGGCAGAACCGCGATACCGTTGTCATCGGAAAAAACCAAAACGCCTGGAAGGAATGCAACATGGAACTCCTTCAAGAAGAAGGCGTAACCCTCGCCCGAAGACTGACCGGCGGCGGCGCGGTATTTCATGATCTTGGAAACGTAAACTTTACCTTTATCACAAAATCTCCGGACTACAACCTAGCGCGGCAGCTCGGGGTTATTTTATCCGCCGTCCGCTCGTTTGGCGTAAATGCCGAGTATACGGGAAGAAACGATATTACCCTTCTAAACGGATCAAAGTTTTCGGGAAATGCGTTCCGGTTTTCCGGAGAAACCAACCTGCATCACGGTTCTATTCTCGTTCAAAGCGACATTGGAAGGCTCTCGCAGTATCTCTCGCCCTCCAAGGCGAAGCTGAACGCAAAGGGCGTCGACAGCGTCAAAAGCCGGGTCACAAATCTGTCCGATGCAAGCAACGGCGCAATTACTGTTTCGGGATTGACCAAATCGTTGATATCTGAATTTATCCGAGAATATGGACCTGCCCCAAAGCGAACCGTTGAAGAGTACCTATCTCCAAGTCTCGAAACGCTTAAAGCGAAGTACGCTTCTTTCGAGTGGCGGATCAAAAAAAACCCAAAATGCGACCTACGCTTTGAAAACAGATTTCCGTTCGGAGAACTTGAAATACTCCTCTCGATAGAGAACAACTTCATCTCCGACGTTCTTGTCTATTCCGACGCGATGGATGAAACCCTGGCAAACAGATTAGAGCGTTCGATTCTCGGCCTTCCGCTGCGAAGCGACCTTGTAGCCCAGGCTGTTCGAGCAATAGAATCCAGCTCTTCCGAAGAAATTGCGGAATGGATCAAGAATATGTTATCCAAAAACGGTATCTAAATACGTATGTAAGACAGATGTACAAGGAAGGAACAGCACATGAAAATCATTGATATTCGAAGCGATACAGTAACAAAGCCGACCGAGGAAATGCGGCTCGCGATGGCAAACGCCGAGGTCGGCGATGACGTCTACGGAGACGACCCTACCATTAACCGCCTTCAGGAACTTGCTGCAGAAATGGTCGGCAAAGAAGCCGCTCTCTTTGTACCGAGCGGAACGATGGGAAACCAGCTTGCGATCATGACGCATACCGCGCGCGGAGACGACGTCGTGTGCCTCAAGGAAAGCCATGTCTATCAACATGAATGCGGAGCGGCCGCGCTTCTTTCCGGCGTTACGCTGAATCTCGTAGATAGTTCCGACGGAATTCTTCGCGGAGATGATCTTGTAAGACAGATGCACGACGGCGAAGATATCCATTGTCCCCCGACAACGCTTGTCTGTACTGAAAACGCTCTTTCTACCGGTCGAGCGGTTCCGCTCGAAGAGACAAAAGGTCTGTTTAACGCCGCTAAGGCCGCCGGTCTCAACGTGCATATGGACGGCGCGCGTATTTTTAATGCGGCGACCGCGCTCGGCGTTTCGGCGAAAGATATCGCTCAATATACCGATAGCCTTATGTTCTGTCTTTCTAAGGGTCTTTGTTCCCCGGTAGGGTCACTGCTTTGCGGAACAAAAGAATTTATCCATAAGGCGCTCCGGCGGCGGAAAATCCTAGGCGGCGGAATGCGCCAGGCGGGGATCCTCGCCGCAGCCGGAATTCTCTCGTTAGAAAAGATGACCAATCGGCTCAGCGAAGACCATGATAACGCCGCGCTTCTTCGAACAGGGCTTGCGAAAATACCCAAGGTACGCTTACTTGATGACGGTATCCAGATCAACATGGTATTTTTCGAGCTGGATATGGATCCGGAATTTATTGAAACTCTTCCGAAGAAAATGTTGGAAAAAGGATTCCTCATCAATCCCGTTTCCGGCGGACAGTTCCGTTTTGTTACCCATCATGATATCTCGGCGGAAGATACCCGGCAACTCATCAAGACATTCTCCGACTTGGTTTCCTCGTATTCTTGTTGAAAGCATAAGCGTTTCGTGCTTCACAAATGTGGACCTATTTGTTCACAAACTTGAATTGTAATTTGTTTGTCCGTGTTGTAGGATAATAAAGATTGTTTGGTCTTTTGTTCGTCAAAATGCGCAAGCCGAGCGACGACAGGCGCAAACCTCTGGTTTTCGGTCATTGAAACCAGACTGACTTCGGGGACAGTCGCGGAAATGCTTCGTATCATATTCGGAGTATTATCGAATATAATTTTGAATATCGCTTCATAATATTGAAACAAAGCGTTCAGCTTGACGCCTGTCCTTCGGGCGTCATTGCTTTCGTATCCTTGTCCTGTTCAGGAGGCTCCATGTCTTTTATTCAATTCGAAAACGTCTGTAAAGACTATCAAATGGGAGAAATTACGATCCACGCGCTCCGCGACGCCTCTTTTCAGGTGGAGCGCGGTGAGCTTGCCGTAATTCTCGGTTCCTCCGGCGCGGGAAAGACAACCGCGCTCAACATTCTCGGCGGAATGGACATTGCTTCTAAGGGAAGCGTGTTGGTCGATCATAAAGATATTGCGAAATATACTTCAAAGGAACTGGTCGGATACCGGCGAAACGATGTCGGGTTTGTCTTCCAGTTTTATAATCTTGTACCAAATCTAACCGCTCTCGAAAATGTTGAGCTTGCGGCGCAGATCTGTAAAGATGCGCTGGATCCCTCAACCGTTTTAGATCAGGTTGGTCTTTCCGAGCGAAAGGGCAACTTCCCCTCCCAGTTATCGGGCGGCGAGCAACAGCGTGTTACGATCGCACGGGCTTTGGCTAAAAACCCGAAGCTCTTACTCTGTGACGAACCGACCGGCGCGTTAGATTACCAGACCGGGAAACAGATTCTTCAGCTTCTTCAGGATACCTGTAAAACTCAGGGTATCACCGTCATTATCATTACCCATAACTCGGCGATCACGCCGATCGCTGATCGAATTATCCGCTTCCGGAGCGGTACGGT
>CAZGYK010000150.1:0-3921 GCA_964530485.1 uncultured Oscillospiraceae bacterium | reverse complement strand
AGGCTGTACCTGTTTTCAAAGAATCGGGAGCAGCGAACCGCAATAGTGTAACGATGCTGTAACCGAAAACCGTATAATTGTAAGTGGTATGTAATTAATAGTTTTTTGTTGAAAACGCTCGTGATCGGTTTTAATAGAAAAATTGAAGATAGACATTACTTAGGTACACCAGAAACCACGAAAGCGGGGAAAGAAAATGAAAAGGGCAACCACCAACACACCATCGGCCAGTGCTAAGCGAAGCAGCAAAAATGTAGTCAGAAGAAGCGTAGGGCTTTTTTTGGCTATTTTAATGTTGTTTACGCTGATCGCTCCGGCGATCTTTGCGAGCGAGTACGATATTCTTCCAGGTACTCTTGGTCTACAGGATGGCGTCATCACAACGTACAGTTTTGACTATAACACGGCGCTTGCTTCCGTCAAGGGAAGCCTTCCGACAGAGCTGAAGTATTCTTATGATGACGGCGGCGAAACGACCGAAGGGGTTATTTCCGGAGTTACCTGGGAATGTGCAGGATTCGACCCTGCAGTTGCAGACGACTATACATTTGTCTCGGTTCTGCCGGTAGAGTTTGCATCCTATTCGGGAACTACTCCAACCGTTACCGTAACGATTGAAAGTAAACCGACATACGTTACTTCTTATGATCCGTTTTCGGCATCGGCGCTGACCTACGATTGGGGAACGGCAAAAGCCGCAATTGTAGCCGACTTGAACGCTGCTTATCCGACGTTGGACGTCGTGACTGATGACAACGGCGTAGAAACGATCCCTGTTACCTGGGATTGCAGCGTGTTTGCCGCGCTTGAAGCCGACTTTTATTTTTCTCCGCTTCTGCCCTTAGGGTACCAGAACCATTCAGGAGTTTTTGCTCCTGAAATCAAAGTATCTGTCCGGGCAGAGAATGCCAAAGCAATTCCGATTAAACTTCCCGCGATTGAAGTTAGCTACAACGGGGGAAATTTTGGAACCCCGGCGGACATCTTTAATAATTTGACGCTCAATAATGGGGATTCTCTTGCGCTTCGGTATCGCTGGGAAGTCGATTATACAGCCGCAGGAAATGAAAACCTTCAGATCAACGACGGCGACTATTGTGAGGGACTGGTACTTTGGACAGGTCTTCCGGTTTCGCTGTTTGCATCTAACATTCCGCTAAAAAACGCAAATGATAACTCTAAGGTTATTGGAGTGCTCAACATTGCCGATGGCGTTGGGACGATACGTTTTAACGGAAACCTGGCCGGGCAATATGGCGTAAAGGGAAACTTTACCGTTGTTGCCAATATCGAGTATAAACCGGAGACAAAGCCGGATACCACCATAACATTTCCGATTGACGACCCTGTTTCAGCCGATGTCAATTTCGGACGTATTGGCGGAAACGGAACCCCGCTTTCAAAGAGCGACGGCGTGCCGTACAAGAGCGGAGCGGCGGGCAGTAAGTATTCTTTTGACGAAATTGAATGGAGCGTTTTTGTCAATACCGACTTAAAAACGCGCACCAATGTCGTTATAACCGATACGCTTCAGAACAGCGGAACGAACGCGACACATTCGCATGATGTGAATAATGTTACAGTTTATAAGCTTGTTTATAATATGGTGACCGGTCAATTTTCAAGGGGATCAACGATAACTCCTGATGGAATCAGTGCTGCGGGTGACATAATGACCGTCAGACTTGGGAATATAACCGATGCATATGAGATCGTATATAGGACTATTCCGAGATTGGACGGAACGGCAACAAAATATGCAAACAGTGTCTCGATGACATCCGATCAGGGAAACGTCAATTCGATATCGAGAAAATTTGAACGAGTTATTGTTGCGAACGGCAGCAAGACAGGTTCCTTCTGGTCGAACGACGGCGGCGGTAATGCGACATTGTCCTGGAAACTTGAAGTGAACCGTACCGGAAAAACACTTAACAGCGGTAGCGCGATTACCGTTACCGATGAACTGGGCTCGGGACATGTGCTAATAGACGGTTCTGTAAAAGTTTATAACGCGACACTCAATGGAAGCACGAACGTCCTTGCGATAGGTGCCGAAATCACCGATTTGACCGGAATTTACACAAAAGTTAGTTCAGCCAAATTTACATTGAAGCTGGATGATTCCAAGGCATATATCGTTGAGTATAAGACGAAGGTTACGGATTATTCTAAGCTTACTACCGGCTATTTTAATAAGTATACGGTAACGGGCGATTCAACAGAGTACAGCGCGACCGTAAAGCCGGGATCTAACTATATAACGACTCCGACGGTATGTAAACATGCCAACGACATCAACCCTCTAACCCAGGAAATTGATTGGGAAATTCATATCAAGCCGGTCGGGAATAGATACATGAGTGTCGTGGTCAATGACAGCTTTTCCTCTATCAACGGAGCAACCATGGAGCTTCTAGAGAACTCCGTTAAGGTATGGAAGGGCAGCTCGGTTTGGTCGGAGGCAAACAAGATTACTGACTTTACGGTTACAAAGAAAGACCCGGTAACAGAGGGATTTACCCTAAGTTTTCCTGACGGATATGTTGTATCAGGAGACATCATCCGGATTTCTTATAAAACAAAGTACGAGCTTTCTCCTACTTCGGTCGAGAATACATGGAACGGACAGTACCTGTCCGACGTTCTGAAGAATTCGGCGAGAGTAACCGGTGATAATCTTGACGGCAACCCTGGTCTAGACAAAACCGGTTATGATGAGATGCCGATTGACAAGTCGATCGATACATTGAACGGCATCAAATACGGAAAGTTTTCGGATTTGGATCCGAATCAGACTTCGATCGAATGGGTTGTTCATGTTAACCCGAATCTTTTGGACCTTGACAACAATCTCGTTGTCAGCGACCAGATCGAAGCAGGTCAATCTCTCGATGTTTCCTCGCTAGTGATGGAGGAAGTATCAAAAGATGTTGATGGAAACCTTACGTATCGCCCCTTGACGGCTGGCACCGACTATAAGATCAATTCGAAGTCAGCTGGCGGGTTTGTAATTACATTTATGGACGGCTCGAAATGGTATTGTATCAGTTACAATACGACGATAACCGGAGCTTTGAAATCTGAATATCGGAACGTAGCGAAGATCAATTCGAAGTATCATACCGATTTTGAGCTCGAAGGCGTTGTCACCCGGACAAAGGGCGGTGAGCATCTCGACAAAAAGGGTGAAATCCTCCCCCCGAAAAACGGAGAATATCGCGTAAAATGGACGATTAAGCTGAATACGGCGAAGACGGTTGTCAAAGACGGCTTCCTGACCGATACGCTCAGTACGGGACAGATCCTCGATGTTGGCACAATAAAGTTGTATCAGGGAAATGGGACAACAAACCCGCTGCATACGGACAACTATACCCTAAAGGTTTATGATCGCAACGGAAGAGATGGAACGACAACATTTACGGTTAAGTTCAAAGACACATATGTGTTCGATGATATCGTTACAATTGTCTATGAGTCTGTGATAGACCTTTCAACGCTTCCGACAGCGGGCGGGGACAGAAAGGTTACGAATAACGCAGTCCTTAAGGGAACCGGAAACCAGGTCCTGAAAGGTGATACCGAAGAGGTAATGAGCGTTTGGTATGATGCCCTTGGCCTTGGCGGCGGCGGTGCATTGAGAACCCGCGTACGCAAGGTTGACGCCGATACCGGGAAGCCCCTTTCCGGCGCATACTTTAGTCTTTACGATTCCAAAGGAAACTGGCTTGGCAGCGTTGGTCCTACGAACGCGGACGGATATGCCACAATCGGGAACCTTCTTCTCGGCAGTTACCGCCTCGTAGAATATATCGCTCCGGAAGGATATAGCGCAGATGTAACCCAGCGCTTTGTCGTTGCCGCAACCAACATGGTAAACGGTGTCATAACGGTTCGAATCGAAAACAAATTACCTCC
>CAZGYK010000149.1:1333-4002 GCA_964530485.1 uncultured Oscillospiraceae bacterium | reverse complement strand
CGGCTCGGGTGGGTGAGCGGGCGTATGAAACGGCATAGGGTTCTATTGTATTTTTTATCCGTTTCTTCCTTGAAACTGAGGATCCTCTCCTCGATCTGCTCGTTGCGCGGGCAATGGCCGCTGTCAATCGGAATCAGTTCCCATTTGTATTCGTGGACAGAGTTGGAGTTGGTATCAACAATTATATCGAACCGCCCGATCTGTTGGGTTCCCACGCCAGCCTGTACGATCAGTATCCCCGCTACCTCTTCCGGCTTTTCAAGAATTGTATGGGTATGTCCGCCAATAATCACATCAACACCCCAGGCCGGATCAAGCAGTTCCGCCAACTTTTGTCTTCTTCGAATCCGATGTGGGTAAGAAGAACAGTAAAATCAATATCGATATCGCGATAGGCATTGCAAATATGACCAACCTCGTTCGCTGCATCTTCAACGTCAACAAAGCTCCCAAGAACGTCTTTTCGAATTCCCATCATAATCTCATTGGTGATGATTCCGATAAACATCACCTTCATCCCGCCGACTTCGAGGATAACGTGTGGCGAAAATAACCGCGTATACGGATTCTTGATAAAGAGGTTTGCGTTTACAATCGGAAATTGCGCGCACCGCTCTAGAAAAAGAAGGTGTGCCAATCCATAATCAACCTCATGGTTTCCAATTGATGCAACGTCCGGCGCGAGCATATTCATAATTTCGATCGTCGAAAGCCCCCGAAACTCGGAATCAATTACCGAGCCTTGAAGCATGTCACCGGCAATACAATAAATTGTGTTCGGCTCTTCCCTGCGGATTTTGTTGACGTATCCCGACAACATCGATATCCCGCCCATGAGCGATAAATCGAGTTCCTTTGATAGGAAATCACCGTGGAGATCGTTCGAGTGTAGAATGGTTAGTTTTTCGTACTGATTCATAATGTACACTCCCCTTTACCCATATTAACTCTTTTCATCAGCGTAATCGTTAGACAACAAATCAAGAAGCCAACCGCTTTGTATTGGATTTTGCTGCTACACTGGCTATTATTATATCACTTAATTTGAGCATTGGTAATCTAGAGCTACATAAATATTCATTTCGTAGTTTATCAAAATAGGAAAAGTATGTTATAGTAATTATTAATTATCCAAATAAAACACTTGGAGAATCACATGAAAAAGAAGATAGCTCTCATCCTTATTTCAGGTCTTCTTCTGATCTGTTGTGGCATCTTTTTGATTGTCTTTGCCCGGGTCTCAATTGACAGGCGGAGCCAATCTGTCGAGAAGATTAATGCATTTATCAGCGCATACAAGCCGGTGCCATTTGTCAACGACACAATACCAGCTTCTTCGCAATCCGATTCGACGCCCACGAATGCTTTTTATACTTATAAAGGCCCGGAGGGGTTTACAATCTACAGTTATTCTGAAGAGTGGGATGACGATAAGCTCGTTGAGCTCTATAACGAACTGCTAAAAAACCGTCACGGAAAAGAAATCGAAATTTTGGATAAGATTGTCATTCACCCCGATGCGAGTGAAACGATGATTGGCCAGCATACCTCCGATAAAAAAGATGTCGCTCTTAATCTTACATTCGGCGCGCTGCCGAAAGGCTTCTGCCTAAAGTTTCCACGCGACATCAGCGTGATCGAACTGTTCGATGGCGACACCAATACCACAGTCGAAAGCATGGATTGGACGCTCAGCCATGAATATGGACACCTTTATACATTCTATTATTTTTTCGATCAAGAAAGTAGCAATCTTTACAATACAGGGTATGCCAAACTCCGAGAACCTGATAAATACGATTTGATAGCCTCCGCTTTACCAGAAGGCGACTATGTGCTGCAACATCACCGATATTTGTTCGAAATAGCTGCGGAGGACTATGTTCAGCTGATGGGGTCTCCGACAACGCGACAGGTTGTCGAGTACCCGGACATTCGCCAAATGCTGTCCGGAATGGAATACCCCGATGAAATAGAGCAGAGGCTTGCCTCGAATCTCCGACCACAAGAAAACCTAATGATCCCTTTGGCCTTCGAAGTTTCCGGTTTGTCCGAATACTACTATAGCTTTCTCGATGAAAAGCCGCCAGTTCCGGTCGAAGAAAAACAGGTAATTGAACTTTCTATTGAAAAAGATTCAGTCGGCTATGACCTGATAGACGGATACCGGACCTTTGTCTACTATACTCTAACGTGGAATACCCCGTACGAAGACGCAACTTATACCGTCATTCACCGAAGCCCTTCAGAATACTATGCGTTGCCGATCAAAACGGTTCTTCCCGGTAATACGGCAAGCGCAACTATCGGAACCTATGCGATAAGCACCGGAAGCTACATCCATTGGCAGTATGACGAGATTGACGAAGGTGAAAAGTTCTTTTATGTCATCGCGCAGTTGCCGGATGGAACATACTATATGTCTGAGCCGTTAGAATATACATTTTAACAATAAATCCAAGCAGGAAGACTGAAAGGAAACTTTCGAATGAACATCTACCGAAGAATAGCCGCTGTCCTTTTGATTCTCGTTTTGGCTGTTTCTCTGTCTGGTTGCTTGCAACTTGACATCGATCTTGGCGTAGACAACAATCATACCGCTTATCTTACCTATCATCTCAAGGCGGATCTGACCGATCTTGACCCGGATCTCAAAAGTACGCTCAATA
>CAZGYK010000149.1:0-1323 GCA_964530485.1 uncultured Oscillospiraceae bacterium | reverse complement strand
TTCATTGGTTTTAATTTTTAATATTTCATTAGCAGTATCAAGGAATTCGTCACCCATTGCGATTTCAAAAAAGGATTTGATGTCGACTATGATAACAGCCAACTCGGACCGGATCTCTATGATGTTGTCATTCGCCGAACGATGTCCTCCGACAATGATCAGGATGCGTTTTTTCTCTTGAAATCGATGTTAACCGATGAGACCCTAACTCCGTTTATGAAGGTCGATATGGCTTCAGATGTATCCGATTACCAGGAACTATATCTGATTGATGCTTCGTTGGATTTTTCTAAAATCATAGATGCTTCAAACCTTAAAAGTCTCCCTCCTGCTCTTCAAGACGAAATAAATATTGCATTGCAATCCTTAACGGGAACAATTACAATTGAGCTTCCCGGTACCGAAGTCGACAACTTCTCCAACGAAACTGTAAAAAGCGGAACCCGAACTCGAATGCAGGTTCCGATGAAATTCAGTGAAGAAGTCCGTTTCTCTCTGACGACACGGTCAAGCGTTGGCGCTCTTGGTTTTGAAGGTTCGTCGATAGATGGGATCAATCAGACTTTTAATCTATTTGGAATTGCCGGGTGGGTTCTCCTTGCAGCCGGTATCACGATGGCGGTAATTGGGACCTTGCTTATTGTTAGAGCTAAAAAGAACTCAAAACCAGAATAAACCCGCACTGTACCAGTCTGGCTAGTGATTCTAAAAAATGGTTTATGTTAGAATAGGAACAACGATCTTAGGAGGAATGAATTATGAAATCTGTTGGTTTTATCGGCGTAGGCGTTATGGGGAAATCGATGGTTCGAAACTTGATGAATGCCGGGTTCTCTGTCTCTATTTATACCCGAACGAAAAGCAAGGTCGAGGATGTTATTTCCGAAGGCGCCGTCTGGTGTGATACTGTCGCAGACTGTGCGACGGGAAAAGACGCAATTATTACAATCGTCGGATACCCGAAAGATGTCGAGGAGGTCTACTTCAGTTCTAACGGGATTCTCGAATCCGCTAAAAAAGGCGCCTATCTAATTGATATGACTACTTCCGATCCGGATGTGGCGATACGAATTTATGAAAAAGCGAAAGAGCTTGATCTCAACGCGCTCGATGCCCCTGTTTCCGGCGGAGATGTCGGAGCAAAAAACGGAACGCTTGCCATCATGGTCGGCGGGGACAAAGCGGCGTTTGACGCCTGTCTTCCTCTCTTTCAGGCAATGGGCAAAACTATCGTCTACGAAGGCGCTTCCGGTGCCGGACAACATACAAAAATGGCAAACCAGATCGCGCTCGGCGGCGCCATTTCCGGGGTATGTGAAGCGA
>CAZGYK010000148.1:0-4011 GCA_964530485.1 uncultured Oscillospiraceae bacterium | reverse complement strand
TGAAGGAAAGGTTCCTAAAGTTGATAGCGAATAAGCGCCATCTGCTGATTGCTTTGGCGCTTTTTCTCGTGTCATTTTCTGTTTTTTCTTTTTTCTGGGGAAACACCGTAAGCGCTGCGCCTCAAAAAGCCAGGGCAGAGTATCTCTCAAGGTCCGGGTCTCAATCGGGGTTGGTTGAAATTGGGAAAAATGGGGTTGAACAAACCGTCCTTTTCGATAAAACGATCTACGCGTTGGCAGCATATGTTGAGAGCGAGAGCGACGCAGGGATTTTACAGCTACAGGTACAAAACGGCAAAGGAGAACCTCTCGCGACGGTTGAAAGAGAGCTTTCGGAGCGGGCTGATGACGGTCTGATCGCGTTTTCGTTTGTGACGCCCCTCGCGTCGGAAGACGGCAGGTTTATTCTCCGGTTTTCCTCCGGTTCGAGTGAGCCGATTTTTCTAAAGACAGGGGATGAAGTTCCCGACGGATGGACTTTGGTAGCAGACAGTAAAGAAGTAAATCAGTCGGTTGTTCTGATCGCCGAAACGGAACGTTTGGGGGATTTTATCCGTACATTTTATTGGGCGTTTGCGGTGATCGGTTCTTTATCGATTGCTTTTATTTACCTGCTTTCGAAACGGGAAAAATCAATTCCGATCCACCGGATTTATGCGGTTGCCGCGATTTTGCTCGGGCTGCTGTTTTGCTTTATCCTACCGCCTTACTCGTCACCGGATGAGCAATTTCATATCAACGAGGCATTCACGATCTCATCCGGGTGGATGGGGGAGATTCCGGATACGTATCGGGGCGGAGACCAGAATGTAAAACGCGCGGATGATCACAATGCTGTTTTAGAAGATCTTAGTACAACAGTTTTCTCTTATAAGGAATTCGTCGGGGATTTATTCTCGCCTTCAAAAGATTCTTCGCCGGTTGTTTATGATGGGGCATTGGTTGGGGGCGCAAAATTCCTGTTCTGGCCGGGAGCGATAGCGGTTACGATTGCGAGACTGCTTGGGCTAGGCTTTGCCACAACGCTGTTTCTGGGACGGCTTGCGAATCTAGCTTGTTACGTTGTTTTAACCTCCCTTTCGGTTAAGTTTGCACCTGTCAAAAAGGGCGTTTTTGCTGTTTCGGCCCTTCTTCCGATGTCTATGCATCTAGCCGCAAGCTTCAACAGGGATACGCTGACGATTGGTCTCTACTTTTTCTTTACGGCGTATATTCTCTATCTGATTATGCAGAAAACAGAAATTACGGTCAAAAATCTTGCGATTCTTTTGGGGATATCGTTTCTCGCGTTACCCGCAAAAATTGTTTACGCGCCCCTTCTTCTGTTGATTTTATTTCTCGGAAACGACAAATTTGTCTGGAAAGGGAAGAAGGTTGATCCGAAATACATCAGAATCGCAAAATATCTTGCGATCGGCGCGGGTGTAGTGTTATTCATCATTGCCGCTTATCCCTACATCATGAAAACATTTAGGCCCCCTGTAAGCGAGGCCGTTGCCAGCCATCCGGACGATATTCGGTATACGACGGTTTATATTATCTCCCATCTGAAAGAGACGGTGTGGCTGATTCTCAATACGCTGTTTTCTAATACGACATTTTACCTCAACACGTTGGTCGGCGGCAAACTTGGTTATTTCAACATTGAGATTGATTGGTTCTTTGTTTTGGCGTTTTATGCTCTTCTCGGGATTACCTTTCTACCGGAGAAAGGGGAGCGGCACCTCGACCGCAAACAGGGTTCAGCTGGAATGGTTTTAGCGCTTTTGGCTTCGGCGCTGGTCGTTTTTGCTTGTATCAATTGGACGCCGACCTATTTTCTTACCATCTACGGTATTCAGGGCAGATATTTTCTCCCCCTGCTTCCAATCCTGTTGGTTTCGTTGGGGAACAGGATTCGGGGAATTGAAAAGAAGAGAAACCTTGATTATTCGCTTTTGTTTTTGAGTTTTTCCTTTTCTCTATTTACGCTGCTCAACGCATTCTTGGTAATTCTTGAGCGGTAACGGGTATGAAATAAAAAAGAGCGGTTTATCCGCTCTTTTTTCTATAGGGCTCCTCTTGCTTCCTGCCAATCGATAAAAAGACTGTATTGCTCTGTTGTAAAGAGTAAGACGCAAAAGCTGGGATCTTCCGGACCGCTAAAATGGTTTTCGAGACCGCGATACCACATCTTGCGTTTTATTTGAGGGTCGGTTGAGACTTCGATTTTTCCTAGCAGCGTAATACTATAGCTGTCGGAATTAAAGCATACACTCGCCATATTGGTGTTGCCTATACGGTTGACCTTATTGCTCGAGAGACCTGTTCCGAACGCAAGTTTTCGAATTCCGTCCACCTTTGAAACGGTAATTGTTGAAGCGGCTGGGTAGCCGTTACGGTCGATAAGGGATAGCGTACAATAACTTCCTTCCCCAGAACGTTGACAGATGATATCCTCTGCCTTTTTGATTAGTTCCTTATGCATAAAAATCTCCTTCAATAGGTATTTAATACGACTAACGAATAAATGCGACGGCCTGGAGAGAATCTTCGCTTCCAGAGACAATAGAGAGGCGGCGGTCAATCATAGAAACACCGCGAAAGACAACTCCGCTGCCGTATTTGGACGAAAGCCTGTCAATTTCTCCTTCAAGCTGTTCCCGATGTCCGGAAATAATCTCTTCGCGAAAAAGAGAGAACTGATTTGTTCCGTTTAGAATAAGACCGCTTCCTCTTACGCCGAGGCTCCGGATCGGGTTTCCGGTTTGGTTGTTGCAATAGAGGTGAAACGCGGCGTCGAACAGCGACTTTGAAACGCAGGTAGCGTCAACTTTCATCTGGCGTTCGAAAAAGCGAAGATTTTTGTCTCGGACATGAAGGGTGACCACGGTACATTTCATGTTTGACTCGCGCAGCCGGGCAGAAACGCTTTCACAGAGCGACCACAGCAATATCTTTACATCTTCCTCGGAATCAAGGTCGCGGTAGGCGGTAGAGCTGTTTCCGATAGATTTGACTTCGTGTTTTGTTCCCATGACGCTTACGGGGCTGTTGTCCATACCGTTGGAAAAACGGTAAAGTGTTTCTCCATGAATTCCGAAATTCTGTTTTAATAGCGAAAGGGAAGTGTTGGCGATCTCGCCGATTGTATAGATCCCAAGTTCACGCAGTTTTCTTGAGGTTGCCCGACCGACATAGATTAGCTCCTCCGCCGGGAGCGGCCAAAGCACATCTTTGTAATTGTCGCGCGTGATGACGGTCGTGCCGTCCGGTTTTTTTCGGTCGCTTCCAAGCTTTGCGAAAATTTTGTTGTAGCTGACTCCGACGGAAACAGTCAGAGCGAGTTCCGATTTTATCCGTTCGCGGATTTCGTTGGCGATTTGCTCCCCACTTCCAAACAGGGATACGCTCCCCGTAACATCCAGCCAGCATTCATCCATGCCAAAGTTTTCGACCTGGTCGGTATATTGGTAGTAGATGCTTCGTACCTTGCGTGCAGCTTCCTGATATTTATAAAAGTGCGCGCGGACGAAGGTGATGTCGGGACACTTCATTTTTGCTTCCCAAAGCGCCTCGGCGGTTTTTACGCCGCACTTTTTTGCGAGTTCATTTTTGGCCAGAACAATCCCGTGACGGTTCTCGACATCTCCGCAGACAGCAACCGGAATCCCTTTGAGTTCCGGATTGTCTCGGCATTCAACCGATGCATAAAAATTATTTAAATCAGAATGTAAAATTACCCTGTCCATGATTTCCACTCAAAAAACAAATGTTCTGTAACGTGATTATAGAACATTTGTTTTTTGATGTCAATAGACTGAATTCCGAAAATAGAAATCTCCGGATTTCAGAATCGAAAACCGGAGATGAGGTATAACAGCAATAGTCAGAAAGGCAGTACACTTAATCGTAGTTTTACTGTTAGACGGGTTAAACCGCAGGTTTACCAGGGCATTGGATTTCCGTTGAAGTTCATAAACATGTTGAGCGTAGGTCTTTCTCTGGTCGCGAGTTCGACAATGTCCTTCA
>CAZGYK010000147.1:675-4019 GCA_964530485.1 uncultured Oscillospiraceae bacterium | reverse complement strand
TCAAATCCGAGGTCTTTCGTGAGTTCATCTCTCGGAACGACCGGCAATTTGAGAATATTTTCGGCTCCGAGCGCCCCGACATTCCAGACGCGGTCCGGCGATTCGCCGAGCTGGATCACACGTTTTCGATAAGCCTCCGTAGACGGAAAATGAAGATAGGCGAGCTTGGTGATGCAATGGCGAAAACAGTCGTCCTTCGCCCCTTCGGTCACATCTCCGCCGCTGATATGCGCAATCGGAATCGAGGCCATCTCCGATGCAAGCGCCGCCGCTAAAATCTCATACCGGTCGCCAAGAAGAACAACTAAGTCCGGGCTGTTTTCCAAAAACCAGTCTGAAAACGCCGAGAACGCCCGCGGAAACACCGCGTTCATCGGCATAGCCGGATTGTTATCAAGAATATCGATTTCCTGTTCAATCGGATATCCGGCCTGTTTGATCTCGTTGACCGTATAGCCGAGCCCGGAAACGAGATGGGACCCGGTTACCAGAAGCTTTAACTCAAACCCGCCGGAAACAAGCTCGTCAATAACCGGGCGAAGCAGACCAAATTCCGCCCGCGTCCCCGTTACAACCGCGACTGTTTTCTTTTTATTTTGATTCGTTTCCAAGTTTGAGTCCGCCTTTTTTATACCAAATATCATACCATATTTTCACTTTGGATAACAGTCTGTGTTGTGTTTTCCGCTTGGTTGTATTATTATTTATCTGAATACTTCTCTTTGTTTCTGCATCTTCCCGGGGAAAATGCTGCATTTTGACGGTCAAAACACTGACGCTTCACTACGTTGCGCTATCCCTCATTCCTCTCGGGACTCGCGACTGCGTCGCTCGGCTCATATTACGAACTTCTTTCTTGGTGAAAGGGATTAGAGAATGGCAAAAAAAGTGCTCGTTACCGGCGCGGACGGATTTATTGGAAGCCATCTGACCGAGATGTTGGTCAAAAACGGCTATGATGTCCGTGCGTTTTGTTATTATAACTCCTTCAACAGCCGCGGTTGGCTCGACCATTCCGAGCGGTCTGTTACCGACCAGATTGATTTTTTCATGGGGGACATCCGCGACCCAAACGGCGTGCGGGAGGCAATGAAAGGGATCGATACCGTTTTCCATCTCGCCGCACTGATCGCAATCCCGTTTAGCTATCATTCCCCCGACAGTTACGTCGACACCAATATTAAGGGAACCCTAAACGTATTATCTGCGGCCAAGGAGCTCGGTACGTCAAGGATTCTTTCTACTTCAACCTCCGAAGTGTACGGAACTGCTCAGTATGTTCCGATCGATGAGAAACACCCTTTCCAGGGGCAATCCCCCTATTCTGCAACAAAAATCGGAGCCGACCGGCTTGCGGAAAGCTTTTATCGGAGCTTCGGTCTTCCGGTTACCATTGTTCGTCCATTCAACACCTATGGCCCCCGTCAGTCCGCACGTGCGGTTATCCCGACAATTATCTCCCAGCTTCTTTCCGGGAAAGAAACCATTGAACTCGGCGCGCTTTCTCCAACGCGCGATTTTAATTTTGTCAAAGATACCGCCCGCGGATTCATCGAACTCTCAAAATGCGACGCCGCAATCGGCGAAGAAATCAACATCGCGACAGGCGTAGAAATTTCGATCAAAGACCTCGCGAATGAACTCATTCGCCAGATCAACCCAAGAGCGAAAATACATTGCGACGAACAGCGCCTTCGCCCTGAAAACAGTGAAGTCGAGCGCCTGCTCGGGTGCAACCAAAAGATCAAGCGTCTCTGCGGCTACGAACCTGAATATGACCTTTCTAAAGGACTTTCCGAGACTATTTCTTGGATCAAGGAAAACCTAGGAAGTTACAAAACCGATATTTATAATATCTAACCCGTGAGGTAACATATGGCAGACTTTATTCCTTTATCTGTGCCAAACCTAAAAGGCAAAGAACTTGACTATGTGACCGAAGCGATTCAAACCGAATGGGTTTCTACCGGCGGTCCCTATATTCCACAGTTCGAAAAGAAACTCGCCGCTTATATTGGCGTAGACGATGCGGTTGCCGTTCAAAGCGGAACGGCAGGACTTCATCTCGCCTATATGGAAGCCGGAATCACCCGTGACGACATGGCGATTGTCCCCGACCTGACCTTTGCCGCATCGGTCAATCCGCTTGCCTATATCGGAGCAGAACCGATTTTTATGGACTGCGACGACAGCCTTTGCATGGACGTCAAAAAACTTCGCCGCTTTTGCGAAACCGAATGTGAAATCAAAGACGGGGTCCTCTATCACAAGAAAAAGGGCAAACGGATTCGCGCCGTTATTCCGGTTCATATTTTCGGTAACCTCGCCGACATGGAATCGGTTATGGATATCGCCGCGGAATTTCATCTCCTCGTTATCGAAGATGCCTGTGAAGCGCTTGGGAGTTTTTGGACTTCCGGCCGCTACAAGGGACAACACGCCGGAACGGTTGGAAATATCGCTGTTTTTTCGTTCAACGGCAATAAAATTATCACAACCGGCGGCGGCGGAATGATTGTCGGCAAGGATGAGACTCAGTTACAACATATGCGTTACCGCTCCCAACAGAGCAAAAACGACGAACTACGGTTTATCCACAACGAAATCGGCTACAACTACCGGCTTACCAACCTACAGGCCGCGCTCGGAATTGCCCAGATGGAAGAACTCCCTGATTTTCTTGAAATCAAGAAACGGAATTACGAAATCTATCTCGAGGAAGGGCTTGAGCTTTTGCCGTTTTCGGAGAATGTCTCCCCGAACTACTGGTTCTATAGCCTCTTGACCCACGGAAAACGGGATGCGCTGATGGCAGAACTTCAAAAAAAGAACATCCAATCCCGACCGATCTGGGAATTGATCCACCGGCTCGCGCCCTACCAGGGATGCATCGCCTACGAAATTGAGCGCGCCGCCTATTACCATTCCGAAATCGTCAACATCCCCTGTTCGACAAACCTTTCGGAAGAGGATGCGCGAAAAGTCGCAAGAGAGATCAAACGTTTTTTAGCCGACTGATATGGGTAGCCGTTCCTGCTAATGATACCAAAAGAAAATGGAGCAGTCAGATGCAGTATTCCGACTATATTGCCAAAAAGGGAACAACCGTCGCAGAGGCGCTGGAAGCCCTTGAAACAAACGAATACAAAGCCCTAGTTCTCGAAGAAGGCGGAATTCTTTCCGGCGTTGTAACCGATGGAGACATCCGCCGTTATCTTCTTAAGAAAATGGATCTCAACCTTCCGGTAGAACAGGTTGCTACCAAGAAGCCTGTTTCGGTTACCGGATATCATGAGCAGGCGGCGCGCGACCTTCTTTCCGAGCTCGACTGTACCGTCGTTCCA
>CAZGYK010000147.1:0-665 GCA_964530485.1 uncultured Oscillospiraceae bacterium | reverse complement strand
CACCCTTCACAGGGAACAAAACGACATCAGCAATCCGGTCATTATCATGGCCGGCGGACTTGGAACCCGGCTATACCCCTATACTGAAATCCTGCCGAAACCGCTGATCCCGGTAGGGCGGGCAACCATCACCGAACTGATTATCGACCGGTTTAAGAAGTTTGGCTGCAAGGATATTACGCTCGTTGTCAATCATAAGAAAAACCTCATAAAAAGCTATTTTTCCGAAACGCCGATCGATTTTAACCTCAGTTTTGTCGACGAAGACCAGCCGCTCGGAACCGGCGGGGGTCTCGCATTCTTTAAGGGTAAGTTTTCAACCCCTGTTTTCGTAACCTATTGTGACAACGTCGTCGAAGCCGACTACCGCGATATTCTAACGCGTCATGAAAAAGACGGGAATGCGCTCACGATGGTCGTAGCAAAAAAGCATACCAAAATTCCCTACGGCGTAGTAGAAATTGATAAAAGCGGGGAAATATCCGAGATGCGGGAAAAACCGGAAGAATGCTATCTGATCAATTCCGGATTTTATGTTGTCTCTCCGGCGTTTATCGAGGAAGTTGAAGACAACCGGTTCCAGCATATCACCGACCTGATTGAAATATGTCAGAAAAAGGGGATGCGGATCGGAACCTATGTCATTGAAGAAGACTGCTTTATCG
>CAZGYK010000146.1:0-4087 GCA_964530485.1 uncultured Oscillospiraceae bacterium | reverse complement strand
AAAATGGGGACATCAACCGCTATCAACTTCCGAACCCGCATACCGACCATCCGCTTGACCTCAGTTTTTCTGGATTAAAAACTGCCGTTATCAATCTTGCGAATCAGGCGTCAATGAAAGGGGAAGAGCTTCATAAACCCGATTTAGCTGCTGCGTTTCAATGGCGCGCCGTTGAAATGCTTGCGACAAGACTTGTTGATACAGCCAAGAAAGAAGGACTTCCCGCTGCCCTTTGCGGAGGTGTTGCGGCGAATACAGCGCTTCGGAGCCGAGTCTTAGAACTTGCCAAAGAATCCGGAGTTCCAACATTTTTTTCTGAGCGCATCTTGTGTGGAGATAACGCGGCTATGATTGCGGCGGCGGCGTATTATGAGTTCAAAATCGGAAATCTCGCCAATCTGTCGCTCAATGCCTACGCGATGCGAGATATTGAAATGGGTTAACCGTATCAAAACCCCCGGACAGTTGTCCGGGGGTTTACATTAGATTCAAAGAGGTTATTCGTCAATAATGACTTTGTCCAGAATTTCAGAAACAAGGTCTTCGACCGGTTTGGTTGCGTCTAGAATATAGTCGGTACAGCTTTTATAAAGGGGTCGGCGCAGATCAAATAATTTTTCGAGTTCGATCTTGCTCAACGCTTTGAGAAGCGGACGTCCCGTTCCGGCTACGCGCGGATAGAGATAGTGGAAATCGGCATCGAGGTAAAAGACGGTATAGTTGTCTTCAATCATCTTGCGGTTGCGGGGGATCATAATACAGCTACTTGTAGTCGCAATGACGCCGACGAAGGTTATGATGTTCCCGAGAGCCAGGCTTTCAAGATTGCGGAGGCCCTCTTCTCCGAGCGTATCGAATATTTCCGGTACACGCATGCCGCTGATTGATTCGATCTGGCTGTCAAGGTCGGAAAAGGCTGCTCCGAGCTCGCGCGCGGTTGCCCTTCCTACAGTTGTTTTTCCCGATCCCATGAACCCAATTAATGCTACCGGTTTGAACTCCATATCTATTACCCCGTCGATCATCTTGTTTTTGATCATTATACCATGATAAAAGAAGAAATTGTCAAATCGCGCATGTCGAATAAATAACGAAGAAAAATCGGGCAAACAGGTTGACAACTATGGAGAAACCTTGTATATAATTGAATATGAAATCAAAAGGCCGAACACCAAGGGTGTAAGTTCCTGAGCTGATGTAATGAGTACCGAAACGAGATATTGCATTGGAACGTTTGGCTGACGGCGGCAGCCGGAACCTTAAGGTTAGGCTATTTTAATTAAAGGAGACGTTTGGTATGGTATTTGAGAAAGTTAGAGAGATTCTTTGCGAACAACTTGATTATGATGAAGATAAGGTATCGATGGATTCGAGCATCGTAGACGATCTTGGTGCGGATTCACTTGATGTTGTTGACCTTGTTATGTCGCTTGAAGAAGAGTTTGACATTGAGATTCCTGATGAGGAAATCGAAAATGTTAAGACTGTTGGCGATATGGTCAGGTTCATTGAAGCGAACAGCTAATTTTACCTTTGAATAAAAAAAGCCCTAATGGGCTTTTTTTTTCGTTTGATTTTCATTATAATAACCAGAGAGCATCAGTAAAATAAATTATTCGAGGGAACTTAACGAATGGCGAATGAAAAGAAAGCAGTAGAAGCAATCACACCCATCAACGAAGATTTTGGGCGTTGGTATACCGATATAGTAAAAAATGCAGAGCTGATCGATTATTCCACGGTCAAAGGATGTATTATTCTCAGGCCGTACGGATATGCGATCTGGGAAAACATCCAGAAGATTATGGACGGGATGTTCAAAGAAACCGGACATGAGAATGTCTATATGCCGATGTTTATTCCCGAGAGCCTCTTGCAGAAAGAAAAGGACCATGTCGAGGGATTTGCTCCCGAAGTCGCTTGGGTTACGGTCGGAGGAAGCGAACCGCTTGCAGAGCGCCTTTGCGTGCGCCCGACTTCCGAAACTCTATTTTGCGACCATTTTTCTCGCGTTGTCCATTCCTATCGTGATCTTCCGAAATTGTACAATCAATGGTGTTCGGTTGTGCGCTGGGAAAAGACAACCCGTCCGTTCTTGCGTTCGAGAGAGTTCCTCTGGCAGGAAGGGCATACGCTTCATGCAACAGCGGAAGAGGCGGTTGCAGAGACGATGCAGATGCTCGGCGTTTATAAGCGATTTTGTGAAGAATATCTTAGGATACCGGTAGTCGCCGGACAAAAGACCGAAACGGAAAAATTCGCGGGTGCTGAGGCAACCTATACGGTTGAGGCGATGATGCATGACGGACGTGCTCTCCAAAGCGGAACGTCCCACTACTTTGGGGATGGGTTTGCGCGCGCATTTGAAATCCAATTTACCGACAAGGACAATCAGCTCAGCTATCCCCACCAGACATCCTGGGGCGTGTCGACGCGTATTATCGGCGCAATAATTATGACCCATGGAGATGATAACGGATTGATTCTTCCGCCGGCGGTAGCTCCGGTACAGGTAATGGTTGTTCCGATTGCGCAGCATAAAGAAGGGGTTCTGGAACGCGCTGTTGCCCTTCGAGATCAGCTAAAAGAAAAATTCCGCGTTGGTCTTGACGATTCCGAAAACTCTCCAGGCTGGAAATTCTCTCAACATGAGATGCGCGGCGTACCGCTTCGAATCGAACTTGGACCGCGCGACATTGAATCAAATAACTGCGTGATTGTTCGAAGAGATACCGGAGAAAAGAAGATCGTCTCTCTCGACAACATACTTCAGGAAGTCGAGACAGAGTTGAACGCTCTCGCCGACAATCTTTTTGACCACGCTCTCAAAAACAGAGAGCGGAAAACCTGGGAATGCCCGGATTTCGAAACCCTAAAGAAAGCTGCCGATGAAAATCTCGGGTTTTATAAAGCGATGTGGTGCGGAGATGCTGCATGCGAGGCGAAGTTAAAAGAAGAGATCGACGTCTCCTCTCGCTGTATCCCGTTCGAAGAATCGAAACTATCCGATCGCTGTGTCTGCTGCGGAAAAGAAGCGAAGCATATGGTATACTGGGGAAAAGCATATTAAGCTGAATGTTGCACTCTTGCATTTGATTCGCTGTTTTGGCTCTTTGTTGAGAGCGTTCAATAGGAATAGCCGACACGATCTCTGCGATTGATTTACAGTTATTGGATGGGTTTCATCGCTCAAATGTGCCAGATGAAGATGAAAATCAAATGAATTCAGTTTTTTTAGAGAAACCTCTTGCATTGGCGCTGCCTTTCTGATAAACTAACTAAGTGGCTGCGAAGATATGCGTTGATGCGGGAGGTTGCTGCACCTCATTTCCTACAAAAGCAGGTAATTTCCGCTGAGTATGTCCGATCAGAGAATTGGGCGAAAAAAATACTGGTCTGCGAGTATGATCCGAAAGGATCCTCTGTCACGAAGCAGATAGGGCCAAGTATGGCTCGTCCGGATACACTTTCATTATCGGCAATGTTGCCGGGCCGTCCGCAAAAGCGGAATCAGGCTGGAAGGTGGAGCCGGGTTTTCAAATGGGTGAAAGAGACACACCCGGATCAGTGTTTACGAAAGCCGATCATTTATAATAGGAGGCAAAGAATGGCAGTCGAAAAGAAAATCAGAATTCGCATTAAAAGTTATGATCATCAGCTGGTTGACAGCGCGGCAGAAAAGATCGTTGAGACCGCAAAGCGCACAGGCGCCCGCGTCTCGGGTCCGATCCCGCTTCCTACCGACAAAGAAATCGTAACGATCCTGAGAGCGGTACACAAGTATAAGGACAGCCGCGAACAGTTCGAGATGCGAACCCATAAGAGACTGATTGATATTCTCAAACCGTCGAATAAGACGGTAGAGGCTCTCACAAGTCTGCAACTCCCCGCCGGCGTAGATATCGAAATTAAACTGTAAATCGCCGCAACGGGTCATGTTGGCCAAGGCGCCAACCAATAACCTAAATGGAGGAATCTATATATGAAAAAAGGTATTATCGGAAAGAAAGTCGGAATGACGCAGCTTTTTGATGAAAACGCAAACGTCATCCCGGTTACCATTGTCGAAGCGGGTCCTTGCGTAGTC
>CAZGYK010000145.1:0-4103 GCA_964530485.1 uncultured Oscillospiraceae bacterium | reverse complement strand
AATTGGAACGATCTTTGACGTAAAAGAAATGACAGTACATGACGGACCGGGCGTTCGGACAACCGTGTTTCTCAAGGGCTGCCCACTTCGTTGCGTATGGTGTCATAACCCGGAAGGCCTTGAACAAGCTCCCCAGCTGATGGTAAATGAGGTTCGCTGCCGGCATTGTGGGCTGTGCCAAAAAGGTTGTACACACGAGGAGTGCAGGACATTTTCACGTTGTTTGCATATTTGCCCGGACGGCCTTGTTACGGTTGCCGGAAGGCGCGTAGAGGCGGTGACGCTCGCAAAAGATTTGCTAAGGCAGTCGGATCTGTTTTCAATGACCGGCGGCGGGGTCACGTTGTCGGGCGGAGAACCTTTGATGCAACCGGAGTTTACGCTAGCGCTTTTGGAAGAACTGAGACCGGTTCACCGCGCGGTTGAAACCTGCGGGTTTGCAGAGAATGATGTTTTCCAAAAAGTTGCGCTAGAAGCCGATCTGATACTGTTCGATGTGAAAATCGCAGACCCGAAGAAGCATAAAGCATATACAGGGTTAGACAATGCTCCGATTTTGAAAAACCTCAAAACGATGATTTCACTAAGAAAGCCGTTCGTTGCTCGGACACCGTTGATTCCGGGAATCACCGATACGAAAGAAAACCTGGCAGCGGTCGCGGATTTGCTACAGGAAGCCGGAGATTCTGTAAGGATTGAACTCATGCCCTACAATCCGTTCGCCGGGGCAAAATACGGGGCAATCGGGCTCAAGTTTTCCCCGGAATACGATGAAAAGCAACCGATACGGCACGATCTTTCTCCGTTTATTCGAGCCGGGCTAAAAGCAACCGTTTTATAAACCGCCGAAAGGCGGTTTTTTGGTGTAAACTTTCTGGAAATTGTGTCGATGACAATTATAGGGAAATCTATCATAAATCCGGGACGCAAAGCTGCTAGTTCAAGCTTTGACATCGAAAACCCAAGCGAAGCGTTCAGCAAAAGGAGGCAACAGGATGAAAGTAGCCATTCAAAAAAACAATTTGATGACGCAGCCGGGAAGTCCGTTTAAGACGGTTACAAATAAGAATGAAGTCAAAGATGGAATGACCAAGCTCGCTGTTGGTGATACCATTTATTTGCAAAGCCCCAACCAACTGAAGCCAAAGACGAAGCTTGCTTCCATGATGAATCAGATTGGTCTCGGACAAAAACTATCGGGCCCCGATATGAAGGCGGAGCAGTCTATTTCGCCGCTTGAAAGGCAAAGAGCGCTTTTTCTAAAAGAAGAGCGGGAGTATTACAAAAAGCTCCTGAAACAATGCCGGTCAAAGGAAGAGGTAACCAAACTAAGGCATCAAAAGATGAATGAGTTTTTGATGCAGATACAGTCGGTTGAGCGGACGCCAATGGACGCCGAAGCGAAGGAAAAGGCGAAGGACTTTATCAAACAGAGAATCGAAGGCATCAACGAGGAACATGAGGACTTCGTGAAGACTACAGAGTACGGAATGCTTCCGAAAAAAGTAAAGGAAGACGAGCGAAAGCGCCTTGCGCGTCAGATCCTTCAGGATCGCAATGCGAAGGAACCGGACATAAATGAATCCTCCGGGAAGGATATTGCTGCCGAAGCGGTTCGCGATATCGAAACGAGAAGGGAATCCGGAGAATTTGAACTCCCTGAGCCTTCTGTTGAAGCTGATTTTGAGACGGAAGAAGTTTTTGTTGAAAACTCTGCGCCGCCAACACCGAAAGAGCCGCAAAAGCCTGTTTTTAACCTAAAGGTTTAGAGATTTCGAAAAAAACTGAAAGGAATGCTCAAAAACACTAAAGAATTGGAAAAAATTGACGATTTAGAATATATAGGTGCGTTTTGCGATATAGGACACCTAAAGATACATGATATGGGAAATCAATCAAAAGGGTATGCACCGCGGGATGCGGTGCTTTCTCTTTTTTTAAAAAATTTATTTTGTTATTAAGTTGTGAGTAAAACTGCCGATATTAGTAATGCATGGCAAGAGAATAAAGATGTGCCAGATGTTTGTGTTTAAGAAAAAAATGCCGCGGGATGCGGCATTTTTTCTTTTGCTGTTCATTTGCAAATCGTTTTGATATACTGAAGAAAAACGGGAGAGAACTGGCGATGAAAAAAGTATATGAGGGAAATTTAGTAGAAGTTTTCGAGATCGTTCCGAATGTTTTTTTTCGGAGCGCAAACCTGCCAATACGGGATCAATGTAACGGTGCCTACTTCGTCGGAGAACATGGCGTTTGTGCTGTAGATGCTCCCCCTGAAGGGATTGAGATGGTAGAAGAGGCGAAAGAGATATTCCAGAAACCGATTCAGTATCTCTTTTTGACTCATGGCGACGGGGACCATGTAAATGGCCTTGACGATTTTCTTGATATGGATATCACGGTATTTTGTTCCCGTAGATTGCTCGATACGTTAAAACCGCAAATTGCAGGAAAAAAGGCAAGCCTTGTTGGTGTAGAAGGCCGGATGCCGCTTCAATTTTCCGGGATGGAAATGGAACTCTTTACGCTTCCGGACATCACACATTCGCGTTGGGATATGTTTATTAAACTGCCAAAGGAAGGAATTCTCTGTACCGGAGACGCGGTTGTTGAATATGAAACGGCGTTTTACCATGGCGCGGAGATTGATACTTGGATTTCCTCGCTTCGCAAGCTCGCCAAGGAAGATGGAAAGCTGATTCTTGCAGGACACGCAGACGGTCCCTATGACTATACGTATATAGACCAGTTTGCCGACCATATGGAGGCAATCAGGAGCGCTGCGCAGCAATGCTATGACGCGCATAACGCCGGGATGAGCGATGACGACAGGGTACGCTTTAAGGAGATATGTGCAGCGGATGTCGAGGCGCTTGTTGATCGGTATTTTGAAGCGGGGAGCGACGAGGCTAAAGGGATTCTTGCGCGGTCAAAGGAAGAGAGTAAACGCCAGGTTCGGATGGTTCTTTGGGCGCTGATCCGCAGGCCGATGCGCTGATGGAGTTGACAGTCATCAAGGGGGATTATTCGATTTGTACGCTACCTGATAACCCGAAGGTCTCATTGCCTGAGGGGTTGGTTTTTTACGCGAGGACAGAGGAGGAAACTTCGCTTGTTTGCCGCTCTGAACTTGTCCCGAATGAGGCAATTGGATTAGAAGGCGGGTGGGCACTGTTTCGAGTTGTAGGGAACTTAGACTTCTCAATGACCGGAGTAATAGCGAAAATCTTAAGCGTGCTTTCGAAAAATCAAATCAGCATCTTTGTTGTTTCGACTTATTTGACCGATTATTTTTTGGTAAAGCATGAAAATGCAGAAAAGGCTATAGAAGCACTAAAAGATTCCGGATACCTATTTCGTTAAACCGAATCTAGAATGTGACAGGAAACGAATCAAGCACCTAGACATACCCCCCCCCCCGGATTATCCGGGGATTTTTGTTAGAATTTCTTTTCGTAGTATTTTCTAGCGATCACGAGGGTCAAAAGTTCAATATAGAGCCCACAGATTACAATTGAGGCACAGGTGAAGAAGCGCAGTGCAGCGAAGAGAAACGCCATCAAAGCAAAGGCGATTGCCGAAGTAATTCCTGCTACTACAAATGAATGCGACAGGATCATTTGGTTGCGTTCGTCGTTTCGTTCAATTTCTTCCAGCATTTTCTTTTCTTTCGAAATAATCCTGTCACGAATCAGAAAGATGACTCCGCAAGTAAGAAGGCCTGCTCCGGCCCCCGCAATCATTCCTGCGAATCGGTCATTAGAGAGCTCCTCTTGAAACAACGTGATGAGGAGGATCCCGAACGCCAAGGAAATCAATCCGATAAATGTACAAAGCCAGTAGAGCGGTCGAGAGCGGGTATATTTACAGATTTCGATTCTCCTGTTTTTTCCATTTTGTCTTTGAAATGATGAAGATGACCAGAGAGCTTAACGACAACACACCGCCGCAACCGGTCAAGAAGCCGCAAAGGAAGCGGATAACAGGTAATGCGTATGTATTCTCAGTTAAAAAGGTCAAGAGTAAGCCAACGGCAAATAATAGCGTGCTAGCAAGAAAAAATAGAGGTATGATACGGGTGTTTCGCCTTAAAATACAAAACA
>CAZGYK010000144.1:1506-4139 GCA_964530485.1 uncultured Oscillospiraceae bacterium | reverse complement strand
TTTTTGAAATAAGTGCTTTTCTTTTTTCTTAAAAGCTGTTCGCTAAGGAGTTCCGCCTCTGTTTTCTTTTCGGCCATGTTTTGTAATTCCTTTCAATTATTGAAACCACAGTTCCAACTTTGTAATCAACTCATCCAGTTTTGCGATTAATTCCTCTTTTGTTCCATTGTTTACAATCTCGAAATCCGCAATTCTTCGAATCTCATTCTCATTTTTCTGCGCTGTAATGCGCGCAATCGCCTGCTCTCGGGTCAGGCTGTCCCGTTCAACAATACGGTCAATTTGACATTCCTTTGAAGCCGTGATCAAAACAATTCTGTCGCTTCGTTTATCTAGCCCGCTCTCAATCAAAGCCGGCGCCTCAACAATACAATACCGATATCCCTTACCTAGATACTCCTCAAAATAGTCTTCCATTCTCGCAAGAATATGGGGAAAAATGATCTCTTCGAGCAGCTTTTTCTTTTCCGGATCAGAAAAGCAGCGATCAGCAAGTTCTCTTCTCTTGAGTGTACCATCTAAATTGAGAATATCTTTCCCAAATGCGTTTGAAATCTCTTTTAAACAGTCGGTTCCCGGCAACACAACTTCCCGCGCAACTGCGTCTCCATCTACTACCGGAATCCCTTTTGATATAAGATAATTCGCTGCAAAGCTCTTTCCCGAACCCGAACGTCCGGTCAACGCAACGACTCCAATCCGCTTCATAGCTCCACCAGTTGGAATCCGGCCGCGCGTACCAGCCGGTTAAATACCGCCATAGACTCCCCGCTCTCTTCCGGCGCACGTACAAAGACCCGAACCGATCCGAGCTTATCCATCATTCTCATTACTGTAAAAAGACGTTTTGCTTGCGAAACTCCGTCCCCTTTTTTTCCATACGAAACCGATGGAATTGGGATATCTTCCTGTTCTCCATCAAAACACATCGCGCAAACGCCATCTCCAGACCGTTCCGAGACATACTCGACAAACTGCGGGAGCGTACCCTTAATTACTACTACTTCTGCTCGCGGTGAGTAATGCTTATACTTCATTCCAGGCGATTCAACTTGAGTTGCCTCTCTCATTTCCTGAAATACTGAATCCGAATAAACCGCATCCGGAAGGACTTCTTTGATTTGCTCCAGAGAGATGATTCCCGGCCTTAAAATTTGCGGATGCGCTCCGGTTAGAGAGATAACGGTCGATTCTACACCAACATCGCAACTCCCCCCATCAAGAATCAATGGGATCTTTCCATTCATGTCGTCGAAAACATGCTGGGCAGTCGTAGTGCTCGGTCGTCCGGATAGGTTTGCCGAAGGCGCCGCCAACGGAACGTCAGCCGCTTCAATAACAGCCGCCGCAACCGGATGCGACGGCATCCGAACCGCTACTGTCGGAAGCGAACAGCTTACGATATCGCTGATCGCAGGTTTCTTCGATAGAACCATCGTCAACGGTCCCGGCCAAAATACCTTTGCGAGCTCAACGGCCCACGAATTGATCTCCGCGATATCCTGAAGCATCACGAAGTCGCTAATATGAACGATCAGCGGGTTATCCTGCGGACGTCCTTTTACCCGATAAATCTTACGAATTGCGTCAACATCGTATGCGTTCGCAGCGAGTCCGTAGACTGTCTCTGTCGGTAAGCCGATAATATCGCCGTCCAGCAACAGCTTCGCAGCCCGTTTGACCGCCTCGTTCTTATTCTCTTCGGTTACTTTGAGTATTTCGGTTTCCATGATTAAAGCGCACTTTCCTTTAGCTTTTCCGCCTGGTCAGCAGTGATCAGACTATCGATGATTTCATCCAGATCTCCGTTTAAGATTGCTTCAAGCCGGTAGAGCGTCAACCCAATCCGGTGATCGGTAACCCTTCCCTGCGGATAGTTGTATGTACGAATACGCTCTGACCGATCTCCTGTTCCAACCTGGCTCTTTCGCTCAGACGCGATTTCGGCATCATGCTTTTCCCGTTCTTGTTCCAATAGCCGTGAACGAAGAACCTTCATTGCCTTGTCCTTGTTCTTATGCTGACTCCGCTCATCTTGGCATTCAACAACAAGACCTGTTGGTAAATGTGTAATTCGAATCGCCGACTCTGTCTTATTCACGTGCTGCCCGCCGGCTCCTCCGGAACGGTAGGTATCTATTTGAAGATCCTTCGGATTGATTTCGATTTCTACGTCGTCGGCTTCCGGTAATACCGCTACTGTTACGGTTGACGTATGAATTCGTCCCTGCGTCTCGGTATCCGGAACACGCTGAACCCGGTGAACACCGCTTTCAAACTTCAATCGGCTGTAGGCTCCGTCCCCATCAATTGAAAAACTGATTTCCTTAAACCCGCCTAGCTCAGTCTCGTTCGCATAAATTACCTCGGACTTCCAACGCTTCATATCGCCATACATCGAGTACATCCGATAAAGGGAATTGGCAAAAAGCGCTGCCTCGTCTCCCCCTGCGCCTCCTCGGATTTCAATAATAACATTTCGGTCGTCGTTTTCGTCCCTTGGAAGGAGAAGCAGTTTTAGCTCCTCGGTAATCCGGGATATATCGTCCTTTGCGGTTTCCCATTCGAGCTGAACCATCTCCTTGAAATCACGCTCGAGATCGGAATCTTTCATCAGCTCTTCCGACTCGTCA
>CAZGYK010000144.1:0-1496 GCA_964530485.1 uncultured Oscillospiraceae bacterium | reverse complement strand
TTATATTCTTCATATTTTTCTATCACCGGCGTCAGCGCCTTGTTCTCGCGCATCAACTTCTTATAGCGCTCGTTATCCGAAAAAATCTCCGGCTGCGCCAATTCTTCGGTAATCTCTTTATATCTCTGATAAACTTCTTCTAGCTTCTCAAACATTCTGTTCGTTCCTTACTATCGATTTGATATTTTTCTCAAATTTATTTCTCGGCAACATGATCTCGCGCCCGCAAGTAGCACAGCGAACCCTGAAATCCATCCCGACGCGCAAAACATGAAACTCCTTGCCGCCACAGGGATGTTGTTTTTTTACCGTCACAACATCGCCAACACGTACATCCATGACATCCTTCCATCCCTATTGATAATAACCCTATTATTATATACTAACCTCGGCCTATTCGCAATCCGCCCAAACTCGGATATCAGCTCCTTTTCGCCGATAGAAACCGCCGCCCTACTATGATATAATATAGTTGTCATAAAAAATGACGAAAGGGGGCTTTTCGTTGGAAGAAAAAGCCTTTACAGCCGGCGTTGCCCCGGGAGGTCTTACTACCGGCAAAGAGATCAAAATACTACTCTGTTACCTCTTCTCCCAACTGGAAGAGCCGCTTTCCCATCCTCTTTTAACTTCGGCTTTAACCAAAGAAGGAATCGTCAACTATTTCGAATGCGCCGACGCGCTAAGCGACTTACTTCGCACAGAAAATCTCGCGATTGTTGAAGAATCCCTCTGTTCTGTGACCCCAACCGGCCGCAACATTGCTGATAATCTGTACCGAGAACTTCCGATTACCGTGCGTGAACGAGCTCTTGTTCTCGCGAAAAACTGTCTTGTGCTTCAGCGAAACCAAAAACAACATCGTACCGAGATTCGCGAAATCAAGGACGGATTTCTCGTTCGCTGTTATTTATCCGACGGTTCTATCGACCTGTTTTCCGTTGAACTTTACGCGCCAAACCGCCATTATGCCCAGAACATTGAGCGCAATTTTATTATGAATGGTGAATCGTTGATTCGCTCGGTTATTGAACAGCTTACAACAGAATCCGAAGACGACTGAAACAACTTCAGTTACCTTTAACAAGTTGGTCATTCTTTCCAATTTTATCGATTGATTTCTTATTGTTCTTCCATTGATGCCAAAGCTTTCAAATGATATGATAAAACTATTAAACACTCGGAGGTAATTATGAAAAAAATCTTTGTCAATCTCAAACGATTTGATGTCCCGAAATCTCTCGGCGGCATCTGCACGTCCGACGATCCAATATCCTGGATTCAGAACATCATGGAAGGTTCTGCCGGAATCGATAAAGTCAAACTGACCTACCTTCTCCCCGAAGCGCTGATTCTAAGTGCCGCGCAAAAGAAACCCGCAAATGTCGGAATCGGAAGCCAGACGATCTATCGCCAGGACGTCGCTCCGGGTGGGAACTTCGGCGCCTTTACTTCCCAGCTTCCCGCGGCTGCAGCAAAACATTACGGCTGCACAT
>CAZGYK010000143.1:3901-4177 GCA_964530485.1 uncultured Oscillospiraceae bacterium | reverse complement strand
CGGCCCTGTCAGCGAATATGACGACATCCATCCAGATGCACCGATAGAATATGACTATATTGCTCCATCAAATTTCTGGTCTGTCATGATCAACTTACTGCCGATTCTTATGATTGTCGGGTTGATGATATTCTTCTTTTTCAGCATGTCTCAACAAGGCGGAGGAAGAATTAATGCGGTCGGAAAGGTTAAGTCTAAGGGTCAAGACGAAGGAAGAACTGCTACATTTGCAGATGTTGCTGGTTCATATGATGTAAGTGGTCGATTAGAAGGATC
>CAZGYK010000143.1:1924-3891 GCA_964530485.1 uncultured Oscillospiraceae bacterium | reverse complement strand
TCGAATATCTCAAGAACCCTGCAGACTTTAACTATCTCGGCGCAAAGATTCCAAAAGGCGTTCTTTTGATAGGACCTCCGGGAACAGGAAAAACACTCCTTGCGCGCGCCGTTGCCGGCGAAGCGGGAGTTCCGTTCTTTTCAATTTCTGGATCGGATTTTGTGGAACTTTATGTCGGTGTTGGTGCGTCGCGTGTTCGTGATCTTTTTGAAAAGGCAAAACGTGCAAGACCGAGTATTATCTTTATTGATGAAATTGACGCCGTCGGTAGACGGAGAGGCGCTGGCCTAGGCGGCGGACACGATGAGCGAGAACAAACGCTAAACCAATTACTCGTAGAGATGGACGGATTTGCAACGAACGAAGGCGTCATCGTAATGGCGGCGACCAACCGTTCAGATATTCTTGACCCCGCGCTATTGCGCCCGGGTCGGTTTGACCGCGAAATTTATGTCGGATATCCGGATGTCAAGGGCAGGGAAGAGATTCTAAAGGTTCATGCCAGAAATAAACCTTTTGGGCCGGATGTAAACCTTGAAACGGTAGCCAAAACCACCCAGGGCTTTACCGGAGCTGATCTTGAAAACCTTCTGAATGAGGCGGCGCTGCTCGCGGTAAGAAATAAGAGAAAAGCGATTACGCAACAAGATCTTGACGAAGCGTCAATTAAAGTAATTGCTGGCCCGGAAAAGAAATCCCGCGTTGTGACCGAGAAAGAACGCAAGCTTACCGCGTACCATGAAGCGGGACATGCGGTAGCAACATTCTATGAGCAGCCGGAGACGCCTGTTCACCAGGTTTCGATTATCCCGCGCGGAAGATCGGGCGGAATGACGATCTCGTTGCCTGGAGACGACAACAACTACATGACCAAGAACCGGATGATCAACGAAATTGTTTCACTACTTGGCGGACGTGTTGCAGAACGTTTGGTTTTAGACGATGTCTCAACGGGAGCGTCGAGTGACCTTGAACGCGCTACAGCGATTGCGCGCGCTATGGTGACGAAGTATGGGTTCTCCGACAAACTTGGGCCGATCGTCTATGACTCAGACTCGGATCAGGTTTTCCTCGGCCGCGATTTTACGCAATCCAGAAACTACTCTGAAAAAGTAGCAAGCGATATTGACGGAGAAGTTCGCGGAATCATTGAAGATGCCTATGGACGCTGCAAGAAGGTGCTTGAAGACAATATACATAAATTGCATCTTGTTGCAAACGCACTGCTGGATTTCGAAAAAATTGATGCTGCGGTTTTCAAAAAGCTTATGGTGTCTGATGAAACAATCGAGAAGCTTGATGCTGAAAAGCTTGAAGAAATCGAAAAAGAAATTGGGAATGAACCTGAAACTGAAGAAACAGAAAAATAAGAATGTCTTCAATCAAGAGCTGTCGAAAGACAGCTCTTTTTTAGTGAATTTTCAAGATTTTGGTTGTTCGGTTGTATTTGTGATTTGAAAGTCCTATAATAGCCATCAGTATGCATTGAGATAAGGGGCTTGATGTCTATGGTTTTTAGCAGTGTTGTTTTCCTGTTTTACTTTCTGCCGGTTCTTATGATTCTTTATCGAATTGCACCGGCAAAATTGAAGAACGGCGTTATGATCCTCGGAAGCATGGTGTTCTTTGCTTGGGGTGAAATCCGGTTTATCCCGGTTATGCTCGCGCTTTCAGTAGTAGATTTTATCTGCGGAAAGATGATGGAGCGTAGTCGTGACAATGACCGTCGCCGTCTAATTTTTATGTTGATTGGTGTGATTACCAATCTATCCGTTTTGGTGTTTTTTAAATATACAAACTTTTTTATCGAGAACATTAACTCAGTTTTTGGTCTGGCCTTGAAGGATCCGCAAATCATTCTGCCGATTGGCGTATCTTTTAACTCGTTCCAGTCGATGTCCTACGCGATTGATGTTTATCGCGGCGTAACCAAGAGCGAGGAAAAATATTACGATTATTTGACATAT
>CAZGYK010000143.1:0-1914 GCA_964530485.1 uncultured Oscillospiraceae bacterium | reverse complement strand
GATTATTGCCGGCCCGATCGTACGGTATGTTACGGTATCCGAGGACTTGGACAGCCATCAATTGACGAGAGATTCTTTGTCTCAAGGGATGCGTCGCTTTTTGATTGGACTCGGTAAAAAGGTTTTAATTGCGAATAATGTGGGATTCCTCTGGACCCAGATTTCGACCGGGCAGATCACTGAGCCTTCGGTCGCACTATATTGGCTTGGAATTGTTGCGTTTTCCTTCCAGATTTATTTCGATTTTTCGGGTTATTCTGACATGGCAATTGGTCTTGCGAAGGCTCTCGGGTTTACGTTTGACGAAAACTTTGATCTGCCCTATATCTCGAGGAGTATAACCGAGTTCTGGCGCCGCTGGCATATGACACTTGGAGCCTGGTTCCGAGACTATGTCTATATACCGCTCGGGGGAAACCGAAAAGGGAAATTTCGTCAGGTTATCAATATTGCTATTGTATGGGCGTTAACCGGCTTTTGGCACGGAGCTTCATGGAACTATATTCTCTGGGGTCTCTATTTTGCTGTATTCCTCATTATCGAGAAGTTTGTTCTCTTTCGTTTCTGGGAGAAAGTTCCGAAGTTTTTTCAACATTTTTACACGTTATTCCTTGTGCTAATCGGCTGGGTTATTTTCTCAGCAGAAGACATGGTTGGAATTACGGCGCTTCAATATATTAAGAATATGTTCGGGTTTGGAAATCTTCCCTTGATTAACAACCAAGCGATTTTCTATCTGTTACAGTATCTGATAATATTGGTGATAGCGGCCTATCTTTCTACCGGCCATTTCTGGAAGTTGATTGAAAAGTCGGAACTCTCTATTAAAAAGAGAACATGGACACTTACGAGTGTAGCGTATATTGTCGTTTTCGTTCTCTGTATTGCTTATATAATTAACGGCAGTTACAATCCGTTTTTGTATTTCCGGTTTTAGGAAAGGAGGAAGGATTGATATGAAAAGCAAAGATAAAGTTTTTTTCTGGCTCTTCGTTCCTCTATGGGCAGTTATAATTATCTGGAATCTTTTGATTCCGGAAAAGACGTTTTCGGAAAGTGAAAACAGGTATCTTGAATCTTTCCCGACGTTTGATATGACGGATTTGCTTAACGGCGACTATATGGATAAGGTTAACACCTACCTGAACAATCAGTTTGTCGGCAGGCCATACTGGGTCATGGGGTATGGGGTGATCGATTATGGACTTGGCAAGCGCGAAATCAATGGAGTTTTGACAGGAAAGAACGCATTGATAGGGCATATGAATTCGGAAGATAAGGATTTAACCGAACAAAATATAAGCGCCATCAATCTTTTCCGGGAACGCTATGAAATCGATTCCTACTTGATGCTTGTTCCAAGCGCGGCATCGGTTCAGCCAGAACATCTTCCAAAGTATGTATCCGTTTGGGATGAGGCGGCGTTTCTAAATGAAGTTCAATCATCATTGTCTGAGTCGGTTGGCTTTGTCCCGGTCAGTGAAGCTCTCACGCAACATAAGGACGAATATGTATTCTATAGAACCGACCACCATTGGACGAGCTATGGAGCATTTCTAGGATATCAGAGTTTTGCGAAAACAGCAGATCTCCCAATCCATGGGAAAGAGGAGATGAGGGTCGATAGCCTGACCGATTCATTTCTTGGAACCTATCATTCCAAAACGTTGTTTCCTTTTGTAGATGCAGATACAATGGAAAGCTATCAAAATGGAAACGCTAGTTCGTTTACGGTCTTTAACGGCGCGACAGAGACCCAATACGATTCGATCTATTTTCCTGAATTTCTCGATTCGAAGGACAAGTACGCCTATTTTCTTGGCCAGGTTCAACCAATCGTTACGATTAAGACGGAGGCGACGTCCGGTAAGAAACTCCTAGTCTTCAAGGATTCCTATATTGAAACCATTCATC
>CAZGYK010000142.1:0-4209 GCA_964530485.1 uncultured Oscillospiraceae bacterium | reverse complement strand
AAAATACGGACCGGTTATGCTCAAAAAGCCGGATGACTATAAAGCGGCGAGCGAGATTATGTGGTGCGGCAGCGTTTCGCACAACCACATGACCGGGCTTGGCGGACTTTCGGATTTCTCGGTTCATCAGCTTTCGATGCCGCTTTCCGGGATTCACGACGCAGCGCACGGCGCGGCTTTGACCGCGGTTTGGGGCGATTGGGCGAAATATGTCATGCCGGCAAATCCTGAACGGTTTGCCCAGCTTGGAAGAGAAGTCTTTTTGGATACCTCGACCTATCCGTCGGTTGAGGCGGCTGCTCTTTCGGCGATTGACCAGATGGTTGAATTCTTTAAGAGCATCGACATGCCGACCGATTTCACAACGCTCGGGATCGGCGTTCTTCCGGACAAGGAAGTACAGGAATTTGCGGATTACTGTTCGATGAACCGCGGGAGAGTAGTCGGAAACTTTAGACCGATTGACCGTGACGACATGTACGAGATTTATAAGATGGCGAACCGGTAAACACCGAAACAAAAAGAGCCGCTGCTTAACGCAGCGGCTCTTATGATTTGGCTAAAATCCAAAAACAGTTTTGGCGTCACGGCAATTTTGAAACGAAAGTATTGCCGATACAGCGTCGCAAGCGAGAAGAAAGGCAGAAAAGAAAAGACCAAAGATCGATATAACATTGAGAGACAGAGTATAGAAATTACTGAATAGAACATAAACTTGTTGAAGTACAAGAAGGAACATCAGAATTCGAAGAGACCGCAGAAGCAGAAATGCCCGGGGTCCATAAGAGGGGTCATTCCGCATTTTTTGAAGACGGATGAGCTGAACGATTGATAACAGGTAGGTTATGAAGGGGAGGACACTAAGGGCGATACGGACAAGGATTGTTTGCATGACCATCGGGGCAGTCGTAAGGGAGGACAAAATACGGATACTTTGATAAAGACCGACTGCTGTAAACAGAAACCCGAGAACGCCTCCCAGAGAGATAAGGATGATCGACACAACAGTCATTGACTGAAACCCGGATACTGAGATCGTTTGTTTCAGGTACTTTTTCTGGATTACTTGGGAGAGAAGAATCCCACAGGCGGCAAGAAGGACTTGAAGGGCGGTAATCATGTTAAAGAACTGAATCATAAAGGTTCCTCCTAAGATTGATCTGAATCAATGATCTGAACCGCTACTTTAGCCGGAAGGCAGATCGCGGACTCGGGCGGGGTATCGATAAAACCGAACCCTTCGCAATCATGGTTCGGGCAGACGGAATGGATAAACCGGATCGCGCCTTCTTTGACCTCGAGCGTAACCGGGTAGTCGGCTTCGAAATGGTAGACCGCGTCTTTCGAGAGGTCAATCAGGTCAACGACGCTTCCGTTGTAAGTTACCTGGGCAGTTACAGAATTGCCTCTATCTCCGAAAAGGGTCATCAGCAAGAGCGCCCCACCGGCGAGCAGTGCGACGATTAAAATGAGGATCAACTCTTTTTTGTGAAACAATTTTTTGTCCAAAGAGACCTCCGAAAGCGGAGCGATTACGCCGTAGCAACCTTTTCGGAAAAGCACAGATTCCAAATCAGCACTGTTTCGCTGTTCTGTTGAATGGTATGATTATAACCCCATTGAACACAGTTATGCAAATATCGGGATACCAGTCAAAAGCGAAATTTGACTCGAAGTTGATGGCGCAGATTCCGACCAGCGCGAAAGCGAGGAAGGGGTAACCTACCGGAAGAATACCGTCGAGACTTTATGCTTTGACGATCAAAGAGAGGCGGCGAGCATTTAAAGATGAGCCGCGTTTTGAAGTGACGAAACGCGCGCGACGTGGTATAATTGCGTTAAGATTTCTTGTAAGAAAGGAAGCGCTTATGACAATCAGGGAGTTTCTCGATAAAAACCGGAAAAACATCATTGAAGACATTAAGGCGTTGGTCAATATCAAGAGCGTAAAAGGAGATCCTGTTCCCGGCGCTCCGTTCGGAGAGGGCGTAAGGAAGGTTCAACTTAAGGCGATGGAGCTTTGCCGACGCGAAGGTCTTGCGGTACATGACGCAGACGGCATGATCAGCTTCGCACATTTTGGGTCGGAGGATAAGTTCCTTGGATTTATCGCGCATATGGACGTTGTACCGGAAGGGGACGGATGGGATACCCCGCCGTACGAATGCACCGAGCGCGACGGATTTCTCGTTGGACGCGGCGTTGGGGACAACAAGGCGTCATTCGTGTTCGGGCTTTATGCAATCAAATATCTCAAAGAGATGAAGATTCCGCTCAACTATGGAATTCGGTTGATTATGGGTACAGACGAAGAGTCCGGAATGTCCGACGTCGAATACTATGTCAAACATTTTCAGGAGCCTGTATTTACGATTACACCCGACAGTGATTTCCCGGTCTGTCACGGTGAAAAGGGGATTTTTGAGGGAGACCTTATTTCGGGAGAACTCGGAGAATCACATGTTCTCAATCTCTATGGCGGCGTAGCGTCCAACGTTGTTCCGGACAGGGCGATAGCAATTGTTGCCGCATCGGAGGAAGCGAAGCTTCAAGCGGTAGCAGCGAAGAACCAAGGAATTTCGCTTTCGAAAACCGGAGAGGGGATCAAGGTTGAGGCGACGGGTGTTTCGGCGCATGCAGGGACACCGTTTAAGGGCATCAGCGCGATTCATGTTCTCGTCAGCTTTTTGAAAGATTCCGGCATTCTCAACGAGAAGGAGATCGGCGCGGCGGATTTCATTCTTAGCATTACCAAGGATTTCTACGGAAAGCCGCTCGGCATCGACTGTGACGACAAGAAGTTTGTTCCGCTCACCATCATTTCCGGAATGATCAAGAAAGAAAAGGGTGCTTGGACGGCGAACATCAACATCCGCTATCCAACAGCGATTACACCGGACGAACTTGAAAGCAAGATCAACGCTGCCGCAAAGGCGGCCGGATTTACGGTCGGTGAAGCGCGGAATATGCCTCCGTTTTATCTCGAACCGGATCTTCCGGCAATTCAGCTTCTCAGCAATATCTACAACACGCTGACGAAGTCGGACGAGAAACCGTACGTCATGTCAGGCGGAACCTATTCGAGGAAGTTGAAGAACGCGGTTGCGTTCGGTCCGGATTTCCCGAATACGAAGTATCCGGCATGGGTCGGCTCGGCGCATATGAAGAACGAGGCGATCAATATCGACGACAGCATGCTTGCGGCGGAGATTTATACCGATGTACTCATGCGTCTTCAGGAGATTGAGTTCTAAAAAAACAGGAAAAAGGCGGCGCGGGTGAAAACCCGCGCCGCCTTTTTCAATGGGTGAAGCCAAAAAGAGGTTCTCGAAGCCTGTAGAATTCACCAAAAAGATCGGACGATTTTCTCTTACGTCAAGTTTGATAAAGAGACGGCGCAAGTGTATACTAGTAAGAAATGAAGAACGACGTTGAATGGGTAAAAAGATGGAAGAATTTTTGTGGTTTTGCGGCACAATTGCGGTTGCCTGCCTAGTTGGGTGGATTGCGGACAAACTAAAGATTCCGATGGGCGCTATGATCGGGGCGATGGTTGCTGCGGCGGCGTTCAATCTTTTGACCGAGCATGCGGTTTTTTATACCAATGTTCGGGTTGCGCTTCAGATTCTGACCGGCGCGATGATCGGAAGCCGGATCGGAAAAGAGGAGGCGAAATCGCTCAAGTCGGTAGCGGTACCGACGATTTTGCTCTTGGTCGGGATGGTGATCTTAAATCTCAGCTTTGGCGCAGCGGTTTACAATTTCAGCGAACTCGACGTTGTGACATCACTCTTTGCCGTAACACCGGGCGGGGCGACCGACATGGCGATGATATCGGCAGATCTCGGCGCGAATACCGCGTATGTTGCGATTTTACAGATCATTCGAATTATCATTATCATCACGGTTCTCCCACCAATTTTCAAATCGATCGTTAAGAGAACCAATTATAAAACCGCGAATACCATTCTTAGAACCGATGAGGCAAAGCAAAAAAAGAAGGACTATGAATTGACAATCAGCGCCGAGGAAGCGGAAGACCTCAGCGAGATTGCAGAACAAGGCGAGGATGCACCGGAACACCCACACGGCGATCTTCCGGTTGAGACCTTCCGATATAATAAGCGGGAACTTCGTCTTTTGATTGGCTTATTTATCGCGGCCGGGGCCGGCGGGATTCTCTTTCGGATTCTCGACGTCGCCGGGGGC
>CAZGYK010000141.1:0-4253 GCA_964530485.1 uncultured Oscillospiraceae bacterium | reverse complement strand
AAGCGTCTCTTGGCGTCTTTAGTGAATCATCCAAATGCAGGCGGCGTTCTTCTTGTCGGTCTCGGATGTGAGAACAATACCGTTGATGAATTCAAATTGGCTTTGGGAGACTATAGTAGTGACCGCGTTAAGTTTATGGTTTGCCAGGAAGTTTACGATGAATACGAGACGGGGCAGAGTCTGATTGATCAACTTGTTGCTTATTGTGGTAACCAGAAGAGACAATCGATACCGATAACTGAGTTGGTCGTTGGAATGAAATGCGGCGGAAGCGACGGGCTTTCAGGGGTCACGGCAAATCCAACTGTCGGTGCCTTTTGTGACCTGCTTGTATCAAGCGGAGGAAGCGCTGTATTAACAGAAGTTCCGGAAATGTTTGGTGCGGAAACGATGCTTATGAATCGGGCAGTTAATTCAGAAGTGTTTGACGCGATCGTAACCATGATTAACGGATTTAAGCAATATTATATTGACCATGGCCAGGTTGTTTATGAAAACCCCTCTCCAGGAAATAAAGAGGGAGGAATTACTACGTTGGAAGACAAGAGCGTCGGCTGTATCCAAAAAGGTGGGAAATCGCCTGTCGTTGATGTCCTTGAATACGGTTCTGCTGTTAAAGCCAAGGGATTGACACTACTTTCCGGCCCTGGGAACGATCAAGTCTCCACAACAGCGTTGACAGCAGCAGGAGCCCATATTCTCCTATTTACAACAGGGAGAGGGAACCCACTTGGCGCGCCGGCCCCTGCAATCAAAATTGCCTCAAACACCGGACTCGCTACAAAAAAGGAACGTTGGATCGATTTTAATGCCGGAACGATTGCCGTCGGAGAGTCAATTGATGACGCCGGTAAGCGTTTAATGGACTTGGTCATTGAAGTAGCCGGTGGAAAAGAAACGAAATCAGAACGTAATGGTTACCGCTCAATCGCGATATTCAAAAATGGCGTAACACTGTAGGAGGATATGATGAAAGCATTCATGGATGATGATTTTTTGCTCAAAAACAAGACCTCGGTTCAGTTATATCACGAATATGCGAAACAGATGCCGATCATCGACTATCATTGTCATGTAAGTCCACGGGAGATTTCCGAAGACCTGCAATACGAAAATATCGCGCAGGTATGGCTTTCCGGAGATCATTATAAATGGAAATTGATTCGATCAAACGGAATTCCGGAACGCCTGATTACCGGGAACGAGGCTAGCGATTGGGAAAAATTCTTACAGTTCGCAAAGACTTTGCCGCTTGCGATTGGAAATCCGCTCTACCATTGGACCCACCTCGAGCTCAAACGTTATTTTGATTGTGATCTCCAGCTGAATCCTGAAAATGCAAATGAAATTTGGGATCTTTGCAATCAGAAGTTGCGGAGCGGGTTTGGTGTCAGGCAAATGATTCAACAATCAAACGTCGAGGTTATTTGTACTACCGATGATCCGGCGGATTCTCTCGAATGGCATATGTCAATCGCTGAAGACAAAGGATTTGATGTTAGTGTGCTCCCGGCGTTCCGTCCGGATAAAGCGATGAACCTCGAATCAGAAGTTTTTTTAGACTATCTCAAAAAACTTTCCGCATCCAGTGAAATCGAGATAAAGAGTTTCGAGGATCTACTCGAGGCGCTCGACAAACGGATTGAGTTCTTCGATAAGATGGGATGTAAAGTTTCTGACCATGCCTTGGAATACTGTTTTTGCTCAAGGAATAAGGACGAAGCGATTCTTGCATTTGAAAAAGGGCTTCGCGGCGAGACGCTTACATTGTCAGAAATAGAGAGCTATAAAACAGAACTGTTACTCTTTTTTGCTGAACGCTTTAATAAACTTGGCTGGACGATGCAAATTCATTATGGAGCACTTCGCAACATCAATACGAAGATGATGAAGAAGCTTGGACCGGATACCGGTTTTGATGCGATTTCGTCTCGCGATTCTTCAAAAGGCCTAGCCGAGCTTTTGGATGCGATAGAACAGAATAGTGGACTCCCAAAAATGATTCTTTATTCGCTCAACCCAAACGATAATGCGATGATTATGAGTATTATAGGATGTTTCCAGGGGACTGAAACACATGGGAAACTCCAGCATGGCAGCGCCTGGTGGTTTAATGACACTAAAACTGGAATGAAAGATCAAATCAGAAATCTTGCTTCGGGAGGAATCCTTGGAAACTTTATTGGAATGCTGACGGACTCAAGAAGTTTCCTAAGCTATACGCGCCACGAGTATTTTAGAAGAATTCTTTGTAATCTTCTTGGAAAACTCGTAGAAGACGGCGAATACCCGAATGACATGACCTATCTTGGCGATCTCGTTCAGGATATTTGCTATCGCAATGCCAAACGTTATTTCGCGTTTGACTGAAAAACAAACAAATGATTCAGACAGAAAAAGAAGCCGGACATCTGTCCGGCTTCTTTTTAGAAAACTTGAACCCTATTGGATCGAAAAATCATACATGCTTTTGAAGATCAAATATACGGAGGTCGCGCCAGCATCCTGATGCCCGATTGCGCGTTCCATAAGAGATTTTGCTCGTCCGAATTTTGCCTGCAAAGCTTTTGTGCTTTCTAAGCCTTGCTTTGCGGCTGCTGTCGCTTCAAGCAGCATCAAAGAATATCCTTTTTCAGCATTGGCTTCTAAAGCAGCAACAGCTGGAGCAAGAGCATCTACCATCGTCTTATCGCCGACTTCGGCTTTTCCGCGTTCTTTAATTGCGGCAAGACTTTTTTTCATCATTGCGGCAAAGCCTTTAGGAGTGATCTCGCAGTTCGCAGGCATTTCTTTTGCGCCCGCGAGAAAGAGACTTCCGAAAATAATTCCGGAGGCTCCGCCCATCGACATCAGCATAGTTTTCCCAAACTCAGAGAAAACACGGTAGGCATTTTCTGTTTCGTTGATACTAGAGATTTTATCCTTTGCCTTTTGCATTCCTCCAGCCATACCAATCCCGTGGTCTCCGTCTCCGGTTTCGCTGTCGATGTCGGAGAGATACTGCTTGTTCTCAATAATACTGTTAGCAACAGAAATAAGCATATTCGTTGCGATAGAGGGTGTTAGCGTATCGAAAGCCATCAATAAGCCTCCTTCGCAACATAAGGTGTAAAGCAAGCCGGGTTATACAGTTTCTTTAGTTGATCATCTAATTTGAGGATCGTAATAAAAAAACCTCCCATTTCCATGCAGGTACAGAAACTGCCCAAAGTGGTATCGTATACAACAATTCCTTTTGAATCTAATATTTCGCGAACCTTGCGATAGGCAATTCCGAGTTCCATAAGTGTCGTAGAACCCATGCCATTAATTAACACGCAAACCTCATCACCTTTATCTAGCGGCATATCTTTGACAATATTCTCATACATTTTTTCAACAAGTTCGTCGCAGGGAAGCATCTTTGTCCTTTGAATGCCGGGTTCTCCGTGGACGCCGATCCCGAATTCAATTTCATCGTCGCCTATTGTAAACGTCGGTTTTTCAGATCCGGGAATCTGACCAGGGGACGTGGCAAGACCAAAAGAGCAGAGATTCGTATCAAGCTTTTCGCAAATTGCAAGAACCTCGTCAAGCCCAAGACCTGCGTCACAGGCGGCGCCGGCAATCTTCATCGCATAATAGTCCCCTGAGACCCCGCGTCTGTCGTTTCTGCGTTCCGGAGGTGCTGAAGCACAGTCGTCTTTGACACGATAATGTGCCGTTTTATATCCTTCGTCTTGGAGCATTTCCTCAGCCATATCAAAATTGAGGTTATCACCGGCATAATTGCCATACAGAAAAAGAATACCTTCCTCGCTGTTGACGGACTTCGCAACTTCACAGATCGTATAGGGGTCAGGGGAAGCAAAGATGTTTCCGCAGGCAACTGCGTCAGCAAGACCGGTTCCGACAAAGCCACTGAACAGTGGTTCATGTCCGCTCCCGCCACCGACAACAAGAGATACTTTGTTTTTTCTTCGGGTTTTGAGTCGGAGCCCGTTAACCCCTTCTACGCGTTCATAATAACGCTCGTTAGCTAAGACAAATCCGAGGAAGAACTCTTCTACCGCATCTTCGGGACGGTTAATGATTTTCTTATCCATAAGCACCTTCCTGTTTCTGTAATTGTTTCAAAAATGATGGTAATAGAATCATTATAAGGAATTGTGGCGGTAGAATCAACGAAAAAACCTTATCGTTTTTGACAGTTCCAACGTATATTTGCGAAGCCATTGACATAAGAAAGTTTGAATGTTAGCGTATAAAAAAGA